>CAYYKZ010000088.1:0-9210 GCA_964468455.1 uncultured Leptospirales bacterium
CGTCACATCAATGTTCATGCCCATGCGCTGCATCAGCTCCGACGCGCGGCGGTTGATCGTCTTCCATACATGGGCAGATGCAAGCATGATATCCCCTTTCTGGCCCGGGAGTATCCCCGCCTTGCCCATTACTGAGATTGACAGGTAATTGAAATGTATAACTTTTTCATCAATATGCAGAGGACTCAGCAATTCCTCCATAATTTCGTATGCCTGTGAACCAAAGGCGTAGTCCATTACAATTATTACCGGCCTCTCTCCGGATTTATCAATTTTTATATCAGGGTGCAGGGGGATTCCATCAATTTTTTCTGTATCAATTATCTGGCAGTCTATGTAAAATCCGGTTGTATCAAGTAACTCTGTTAATCCATGGTCAAGAGCGAAGCTTTTTATCTCATCTTTATATTCCCTTGTTATAGGAATAAAGTCGTATAAATTTTTACTATCTTTAACACCTTTTGAATCCAGTGCGGCATATGCAAAAAGGGAATTCATTACACTGTGCATGTTGGCGCTAATAATGTGTATGGGCCTCGTGTGCAGTCCTGAATCGTAGAGTCTTTTTTTGACCATCACCGCCCATGCTCTGCCGTATTTGTGTCTTCCTATAAGATCCCGCAGGGATGGCGTAAAAGATATCATGAGCATATCCTCCCTGACAGTGTCATCTTTCAATGCTCTGTAACCAAGGTTGTAAATAATTTTAAAGAGCCCGTTGTTTGCGTTACTGTTTTTACAAGCACTTTGCATATAATCATAGGTCTCTTTTGTTTCTGCAAAAGTACGGCCAAGTATAATGCTCAGGTTCCAGATTGCCCTGTCAAGGTCGGTACCGGTAATTTCATGTGACTCTGCATTTTTTTCCAGAAGCTCCCATTCGGGTGTAATCCGGCCTGTTTCATCTTTCATCTGATTTTTAATTTTATGCGCTTCTATATTGAGAAATGTCAGGTGAGTAAGGATATCATATATTTCACTCATCCCTCTTGTAATAATGAAGCTCATTTCCTTTTCGCTGACCCTGTATGATATGCGTCTTCTTTTTGAGGGAATTATTTTCTCAAAGGCTGTTTCATCAAAGTTTTCCTCTGCTGTTAAAACAATTCTGCTGCATTCCTCAATACCCCGCGGAAGTCTGTCCATTACGTACTCAAGCCCTTTAAGCTCGATAATACGGTGGTCATTCATTGTTCCGTATATTTCCGGAGAAAGGGCCTTCAGGCTTTCTTCGAGAGTCTGCCCTGATCTTCCTGAGGGTTTATAATATCCCCTGAGAGCAAGAGCATCAGCTGTGGTTTTAAAAGTCCTGATGGCAATCCGCCCCTTTTGTGCTTTAGTTAATTCTTCCAATTTAATGCCCCTTCTAAAACTCTATCTTCGATCTGCGAGTCGTTCAATATATTTTAGAAGTCATTATTTTTCTGTCAATAATAAAGGAGCGGGTGAGGATAAATTACATTGTATGATATATAATGGCTGAACGAATTTAGAATTTTTTTTGAAAGATGAAGCAAATATTTGACGGGAATGTGAGTCATGCTGTTAATTCTTCTGCAAGTGAATTGAACAGATGGTCCGGTACTGTCCTTGTTATAGATGATGAGTATATTATCCGGGATGTCGCATGTGAGCTTCTTGCTATCCTTGGATTTAAGGTTTTAACTGCTTCGGATGGTAATGAAGGAGTTAGGGTTTTTTCCGAATATTCACATGATATTAGATTTGTTATACTGGATATGATTATGCCGGGTATGACCGGCCTGGAGACTTTTTTCAGGCTAAAGGAAATTAAAGAGGATGTTAAGGTGCTTCTTTCTTCCGGTTTCCGCAATGATGACAGAATTGCGAAGGCAATTGAAATGGGTGTCCAGGGTTTTCTTCAGAAACCCTACAGTATGGAACAGTTTTCTGAAGCTGTAAATAAACTCATGGGATAAATTCCTGTTTTTTTCTTGCGTTATTTCAGGTTAAATTCAAAAATGTATTTATAGATAGAGTTTTACATTTTTGCCCTTGTTATCCTCGTTTCACTATGTTTTAAAATTACAACTTTTTTAAAAGGGTCCGGAAGCAGGATAGGATTTCTGTTTTACACAAGGGGATGGTGTCACCTTTAAAAATGGAGGAAATTAATGATCAAAGATATTACAGATATTATTGTTAAAGCTGCAGAAAAGGCCAGAAAAGAAACCAGCAACGAGCCTGAACCTGATGTAACCAGGTCAGCGGAATGGCCCATGCAGTGTACTGTCGGTCCGGGTCTTGAAGGGGCAATAGCATGTGAGAGCAAAATAGGTTATGTAAACGGTTCCAAGGGATGGCTTATATACAGGGGATATGATATTTTTGATTTATGCGCATATTCAAGTTTTGAAGAGGTAACATATCTTCTGCTCCATGGTGAGATGCCTTCAAAAAAGCAGTTTGAAGAGTTCAATAATAAACTTGTTGATTACAGATATTTAAACAAAACACTCCGACTTATGATGTCAAATCCAATTGAGAATATGAATGCCATGAGCGCCTTAAGGCTTGGAACAAATCTGATGAGTCAGGAGTTTACTTCCCTGGATAGGGAGCGGAAGTTTGATATGGATTCGGATTACATTGCATCTGATGATGATTCCATTGCAATGGAAACCATGCCGAAAGGGGAGGAGCATGCAGTATATGAATTTAAACTTCAGAAGCTTTCAAGGGATCAGTCTCAGGCCGCGCGTAACAGGCTTAACAGTGATGTTGAAGACGGAAGTGACTTTGAGGCCTGTTATCATCTGATTTCCGGTCTTGCTACAATAGCTGCTGCTATATCAAGGATACATCGGGGGCATCTGCCTATTGAAGCTGATCCCCATTTAAGCCATGCAGGGAATCTTATTTATATGATGACCGGAAAGAAACCGGATCCGGTTGAAGAAAAGATTATGGATGTGGCTCTTATCCTTCACGCTGATCATGGAATGAATGCCAGTACTTTTGCCTCCATGGTTGTGGCATCAACACTTTCTGACTTTTATTTTTCTGTAGGCGCCGGAATTGGAGCGTTGAATGGCCCACTCCATGGAGGGGCCAATGAACAGGTTATGAATATACTGGACGAAATCGGTTCAGAAGAAAATGTAGAACCCTGGCTCGTTAATACACTAAAAGAGAAAAGTAAAATTACAGGTTTCGGCCACAGGGTATACAAGGCCTATGACCCCAGGGCGAGAATACTTGAACCTCTGGCTGAATATCTTGTTCAACGTAACGAAGCCATGCTGCCGAAATACAAAACAGCGAAAAAGCTTGAAGAGCGTGTAGTGGAGAAACTCGGGAAAGAAAAAAAGATTTTTCCCAATGTGGACTTTTATTCAGGTATTGTTTACAGCTGCCTTGGAGTTGAGAGTGAAATGTTTACACCTATATTTGCGGTAAGCAGGGTGTCGGGCTGGGCTGCCAGGATGATGGAGTATAAGGAAAACAACCGTATATTCAGACCAAGAGCAATGTATACAGGAGAGTTTAACAAAGAGTATAAATCCTTTGAGGAAAGATAATATATTGATTTCAGGCCGGGGCAGAACCCGGCCCGTATATACTATTTTTTAGGCATTATTTTAATTGAAAAGTATTCTATATCTCCTGCACCTTTAATTGATGCTGTTTTTACGTTTTTTTCTTTAAAGCCTTTCTGCATCAGATATTCTTTTGCTGAATCATCCTGAATAAATTCCCTTGTAAAAACTATTTCTCCTCCGCCTGCATAATTCTGGAGCTTTGCGGTAATATTGACGGTCTGACCAAAATAGTCTATTCCATTGTTAAGATTAACAGCGAGACATGGCCCTCTGTTTATAGTTATTCTTGTAATCAAATTTCCCGGGCCGGTTCCGTTAAACTTTTTCTGGAATAAAATCGCAGCTTTTATGGCATCAAGCGGGTCAATAAAAGAGAGAAGAACCGCATCGCCCATGGTCTTTATTATGGTTCCATTATTCTCAACGGCAATATCGCGGCTGCTGCTGAAATAATTGCGTACCATTGAAAAAGCTCTGGAGTTTCCCTCCCTGCTGTATAATTCTGTTGATTTTACAATATCCACAAAAACTATGTTCTGAACGCCCACGTCAATTGACAGGTCAAGGGCAAGAGCCTCTTCTGAGAAAATATCCCTGAAATCCTGAAAGGCAAAAATATCTCTTGGTCTCAGGGCATCCATATCGGTTTTGTCTTCTTCAACAATATAGGTTTCAGCCCTGTCTGAAAGATTTTCAATAAGAATTACACCCCCGGGCTGGATCCGGTAATGTTCAGAAAAGTTGCTTCTGTCCCATAAAACCGTGCCGGAACTATTCTCTTCGCTGATTTCAAGAGTATTATAATTCATCTCACCCTGAACACGCATCCTGTATAATCCTTCAGGGAAAAGAGCCTCTAAGCTGTACTGTTGGCCGGGTTTAAGTTCCCGCTGAAAAAGTATGTGGGCCTTTTTAGCCGGTTCTGCACTGCAGTAATGAACCTCATTGACTTTCCGTATTTCAGGGTTGGGATGGAATGTTACTTCTATGGAATTAATTCCAGTTGCTTCAAAATCTATCTGACACACTTCGCATCGCGCATTTTTTTTCACTTCCCATAAATGGCTCGCTCTTTCCCTGAGTCCCTGACAATGGGGGCAGATGGTATCCCATGTCATATTAAGCAGCCCTTTTCTGGTGCTGTGAAGCATAACATTAAGGAGTTTATGTTTTTCAGCATCTATTTCTCTGGCAAGAACAAGGGGCTTTATTCTGTATAGTTTATCATCAGGTGCATTAGTTATATAATCTGATAATTTTTCCGTAATATTCCGGTCAATCCCTTCATTGATCAGCTGTTTTATAATGGAGTCTATCCTTGCTGAATTATTTGCTGTTTTATCACTGAAGAGGGATATTCTGCTGGCAGGGGATTCATTTAAAATAAAGAGCGGTTTCTGTACAGAGGCATCAATAACTTCATTAACAGCCCTGTGAAAATTTAAGCCGAAATTTTTCCGTGCGAGATTAAGTATTAATCTGCCCGTAATACCGCGTGGTATCCAGCCGAAATAAATAGTCAGTGCTGACCTGCCGTTACCTTTATCTTCGATAATATAATTTGCCCGCAAATACCGGAAGTAGCCCTTTGAATAAATTCTTTCACCTGTCATTGATTTAGCGTATTCCCACTGCCATGGTATTTCAATCCATTCATGGATTCTTCCTGCTATGCGGCTTTTCCCGTAAAGCTTCCCCTCAATTTCATTATATGTAACTTCAGACAGATTCATATGTTTGTTGACTCTTGAAGTATCACTTACTAAAGGCCATAATTCGTCAGGGGGCAGGTCAAAATCATAGGTGAAATAATATTCAACCGGCTTTGATAATTTTAATAACTCTTCAGGCCAGGGGTTTTTACTTAAGTATTCATTAAGGGTCATTTCAATTCCTCAGTTAACAAGAATTTGACAGGATAAAACTGTATCGGTTTAAATTATTCTTTATGAATATAATAATTGAAAAGTGAAAAGAATATTTTTTTAAGGATAATTTATTCATTTTTGTTTCAGTGGGAATTCTTTATTGTTACTGCCGGATGAGGCTTTGAAAAACGGGTAATGCTGCATTAAAATATGTGTTTAGGTATAATTATCGAAATTTTTATCAGATTTTTCTGATTTTGTCGATAATTAAAAGAGAACCCGGAGGAGCAGTATGAGTAAAAAATATTTTATTACAGCAATTATTCTTCTTATGGCACCGGCACTTTCCGGTATTATCAGTGCAAGAGAAAGTTATGAGGATTATCTTGAAAGATATAACAGAAATACAAGTGAACAGAGCAGCGTCAGCAGAGACAGGCCTCTTTCAGAGATACGTCCGGGAGACAGAGACACTCTTCTTGATGAGTTAAGAGGAGCTGTAAGGGAAGAAATTGATCAGAGTATAGTTAATGAAAATAAAGAGGGGAGCCGAACAATCAACAGTAATAAATTTGTTGAAGATGTAAGGCGTATAGTAAAAGAAGAGATTGAAGATGCTATTAAGATTCAGCAGATGAGATATCTTAAGGGCGGAACAGTAGAGCTGGGCGGTTTTCTCTCATATCAGGCCAGGGGAGTTGACTCAAACGAAGATGATAACAATAATATTCTTCGGGTCTATCCTCAGTTTGCTGTTTTCCTGTCAAATAATATAGCTTTTGCTATTAAAGGTGAAGCAGAGTTTAATCTTACAAATGATACACAGGCCTATCATGCAGGTGCAGGCCCTCAGTTTGTTTTCGGTATCACAAAAAATGATGATATCTGCTTTTATGCTGACATGATGGCAGGTGTAAGCCGTAATACCTCCATATCGGATGAACTTGGTTACCGCTATTCAAATGGTATTGGACTGAAATTTATTACAATGAGCGGCGTTATATTCAATATGGGGGTTCAGCTTGTTTTTGATAATCTTGGTGAAAATGCTACAGGATTTCAGAATATTATTGTACCCACAATTGGAATTACTGCCTGGTTTTAAGGTATCTTTTTGACATCTCCCCATGAATACAAAGGAACAGCTCTTTTACGCGGCTTAATCAGCAGATACTTCGGAATATCCGGAGAAGCTGCTGATCCCTTTGCGGGTGTGTTTAAGGCTAAAAAATATCTTATAGATAATATAGACCTTGTAAAGACTGCACTCGCGGAGAAAGGGATTGTCCTTGATGATAATCTGCTTTTCAAACTGCTTAATGATGAGGCATCATCTTTTCTGGCTTCAAAGGTAATGCACCCTGTTAACACTTTTATTGATAATTGTAATTTTGAGTTTTTTAATATTCTTGCCAATGAAGGGGCTTTTTCGGTTCAATTTGTCAGGGAGAGGGTATATTTTATTTTTAAGAATAGCTTTATATACCCTGAAGCGGAAATGTTATTAAAGAGCTCCTGTAATATTTTCAGATATGATGTTATAGATAAATATGTTCAGGAGATATTTTCTAAAGAAGGGGAGATCAGTTACAGTTTAATGAAAGAGTTTGATTATGCCCTTTCTGCTCAGGATTGGGTAAATTTTATTAAAACAGTTTTTCTTCTCAGGCCTATGGTGTTTACGAAAATGGTTCCCCGGGGGAATAAAGGTTCCAATATTGAAAGCAGTAAGGATTTTGTTAAATTGCACAGCAAAGAATTCTCTCCATTACCCGGGGTAATAATTAGCGAGGCATTTAAAAGTTTTTTATGCGCAGATGGCGTCAGAAGCGGTTTTCTGTCACGGCTTATTTATATTTTTGATATGATGTACAGGGTTCAGCCCTGGACTGGTGAATATACCGGATCAGAGGAGCCTCATGATAAAAGCTGGATTTCCATTGCCATGATAAATTCATCTTTTTATGGATTTGATAAAGCAATTCTTGAGGAACTATATTCTATTGCAGGGGATAATAACTGGTGAAAAGACTATTGTTTTATAACCGGAAAAAACTGGTTCAGAATTCTGTTCTGTTTGTTGCCCTGATTCAGGCCCCTGCTGCTGAAGCGGTAATGCAGATGAGGCCGGTTTCCGGAGTCATTCTTGCTGCGGGAATTATCGGCCTTGCTGCTGACATTTTTTATTCTGCTGAATTTCTGGTGAGAATAATTAAAAGCGGAAAAGATAAGGGTTTCAGATTTTATTTTTTTAATGAGCGCGGATGGGCCGATTTTCTTAATTCTGTTATTATGCTTTTGTTTGTTTCCATACCATATATTGTTATTACTCTTACCCGGAATCCTGATTTTTCCGGAAACGGTTTATTATTCATTATTTACAGTTTTTCCGCTTCATTAAGGATACTCCGTTTGTTTAAGCTTGCATCCTGTCTTGCTCCTGAAGAGAAGGGGATGGCTTCAAGGCATACATGGTTTATAAATGTTATCGTTATAACAGTAATATGTGTATCATCTTCTGTTATTGCACTATGCGGGTTAAGAAGTACCGGTACAGGTTTGACCCTTTACTTTGTCTCATTGATAATTATTGCTTTTATTGGTTTTTACTACAAGAAGCATTTTGAGCAAAATGTTTCAAACGTCATTCGTGTGATTGACTCAGGAATGAGAAAAAAGAATTACAATCTTATGGCTGTAATAAATGACAGGTATAAGGATGATGAAGTTTATCATCTGGCTGATTATTATAACAGGATTTTTCTCCCTGTAAAGATGAAAAAGATACTTAAAAAAGAGAATAAGCTGTAGATATTATCCGGTCTGGTTTGCAAAATTCTGCAGGTTAATACTTTACATCAATTATTTTAAGCGATGAACTTTCCTCGGATGTCTGCAAGTCACTATCTTTAAAAATCAGTATTATTTCAGTCCGGAAATTCTTTTTTATAATAAAATAGTATTCCCCGCTTAATTTTCTTACCAGGTCTATTCCCCGACCGGACTCGGAAATCAGTTCGCTAATGTCTTCACCAGTTTCAAATGCCTTTTCAAGAAGCATATTCTGTTTTATCACTTCATTGATACTTTCAAGTACTCTCTCTTTTGTAAGGTTGCCGTTATAGTCAGTTATAGAAATTGCATAGCTCTGTCCGGATCTGCCGAAATAAAGGTCAACGAATGAGTTTTCCGGCAGTTTTACCGGAATACGTTTAAGTTTTTCCGCTGTAAATCCATGTGAATGATAAACAGCATTTATAGCCATTTCATTAAGAAGAAGATTCAGAGTAGATTTTTTGTTAATATTAAATCCCCAGGCATCTATCTGCTGAAGGATCATCTCAACTGCTTTTTTTATTTGAGTGGAACTGTTTATTTTGATTTTTTTTATATCACTTGCATTGCTAAGGTAGTTTTTTATTCCGAAAATTCCTGTCCCTGTCATAAGTTTTATTGAAAGAGTAATCAGTTCAGATTTATTAACCGGTTTGTGAAGAACGTTCCCTATACCCTGGCTGAAAATCCGGTTAAAGAATGTATCTATGTTTTTATCAGTAACCATTATTGTGGGAATAGTGGGGTAGTTTTCGTTTATATATTCATATAGTTCAAAGGCATTGTCACCGGGGAGTTCAACTTCTGATACTATCAGATCATAATCGTATGCCCTTAATTTTGAAATTGCATCAAATGCTGAATCACAGAAATCGGTTTCAAAGCCGTGATCTGTATATATCTCACCAAGTGTATCACGATATTCAGAAATATCTGCAATAAGA
>CAYYKZ010000089.1:0-5187 GCA_964468455.1 uncultured Leptospirales bacterium
ATGTAGTGTCCAATGGGTATCGGATACGCAGCACGTCGGGCACACCGGTATATATCCAGCCCCCTTACATGGGGGAAAATTACGGGAAGCTTTTCACTGGTGCTGATAAAATCAATATCATCCCTGCCTGAAAAATGTTCCTTCCCGGTTGGGAATTTAACAGTAAATATAGTGCCGTGATTTTCATCGTCCTCTTCTCCGCAACGGTTTTCAGCATGAATCTCACCACCGTGAAGTTCAACAAGCTCTTTTACAATTGAAAGGCCGATTCCGGTGCCTTTATATCTGCGGGTTGAACCTGTATCTGCCTGTGTAAAGCGTTCAAATATTGTATTTATTTTATCTTCAGGTATTCCGCAGCCGGTGTCTTTAAATTCAAGAATTGCAAAATCATTCTCCGGCTTTACAGAAACCTCAATAATTCCGCCAGGCTCGGTAAATTTGAAAGAGTTAGAGAAAAAGTTTGATATTATATTTGCCAGTCTGTCAGGATCGGCGTATATTTTAACAGGTTCTTCAGCGTTGCATACAAGTTTAATTCCCTTAAGCCTTGCCGCGGTATCCATGCTGCTGCAGAACTGCTTAACCATTTCAGAGAGATTTATCTGTGCTATATCCAGTTTAAATTTCCCTGCAGTGATGCGGGACATTTCAAGGAGTCCGGTTATAAGTGAAAGGAGATCATGGGCGTTGCGGCGTATCATTTCAAGTGTTTCCCTGTTTAAAGCTTTCCCTGTCAGGGCATGTTCAACAGGTGCCAGTATAAGAGTAAGCGGGGTGCGCAGCTCGTGAGATACATTGGCAAAGAAATCGGTCTTGGCTTTATCCATCTCCCTGAGTTTTTCATTTGCCTCTGCAAGTTCGTAGGTGCGCTCTGTAATTTTTATTTCCAGATTTCTGTTGTATTCGTCAATCTGTCTGTAGGAATCACCAAGCTTTATGGAGAGGTCCTCAACCCGTTTAAATGAATCTGAAAAAATCCGTGCCAGTATAACTGACTGGGAAAAAATAAAAACAAGGAGACCGTAGGGGAAAAGATAAGCTGAATAAATTATCTGGTTTGAATCGAGAATATCATTTATTACAACAGCAAATATAAATATGCATCCGGCCAGAACATAACCCGCGCCTTTTTTTCTTTTCTTTACTGCCTTTGTCAGGAAGTAGAGAGAAGCAAAAAAACCTGCCACAAGCAGAATATGGAAAAGAGGCAGAATTACAGCTGATAGCTTAACCGGAATTAAAATGGTGATGATTGTAAATATAATTGAAACAGTAACATAGAATTTGACAATTAAGTCAGGGAATTCATCCCTGTAAAGATTCTTTAAAAATAATATAAAAAAAGCGAATCCCGCGAAAATGGTTATAAATTCAATTCTGATATGCACATTCCAGTTTATCCATGGGAAAAAATATACAAAAAGGAATTCTCCGGTAAGAATAACCCTCAAACCCATTGTAAAACAAAGAAGTCCGAAATAGTATGTAAACCTGTTATTTTTTCTGAAAGCATAGTGGGCGAAGTGATAAAGGGACATTATTATAAATGCTCCCAGAAGCATCATTTCAAGAGAAATGGAAATACTCCTTGATTTTAACACCTCTTCTCTTTTACCCAGGTAAATGGTATCCCACATCCCCCCTTTGTCGGACATGTAATTTGAAACCTGCACAATAATTGAAACATCCTCACCCTTTGTATTAAAAAAGGCAATATCCGGTTTCTGCATAGGCACCATGCTTTTGTCTGGAGCAACTCTGCCGTTTGAAGCAGCTTCAACACTGTTTATCCACATCTTATAGGCTGTAGCCATAGAGGGTATTTTAAGGGCATAATTCCCAGGGGGAAGATTTTTGACAATAAGCCTGTATGTGGCAAAACCATCACCTCCGGCTGTATCATTCCCTTTAACATAGCCGTTCCATACTCCCGGAACTTTCAGATAATCGGGAAGTTCTGCTGCTCCGGATTTAAAGTCAGCAGGAGTATAAAGCTTTTTCCAGTAAAATTCCCATTCAGTATTAAGAGGCAGATTATTACTGCTGAAATTAAAATTTTCAGCAAGGATCTTCCCCTTTTCATAGCGGATTTCATGAGTATTATCATTAGAGCATGACGTAAAGAAGCAGATAAGGATAACCAGAGACGCTGTAATATTTTTTTTGTCTAAAATCATTGTCTGCTCGAATAATGGGATTATAAAACCTGAATCAGGTGCTGTTACTTACAGAGTTTAAATATTCATTTATATACATAATAGAGTTTTAAAGTCAATTTTTTTAGGTGAATTGAGTATGAAAAAACTGAAGTTGTATTAATTTTGCAGGGAAGCATGAAAATAAAAAAAGGGGTTACTGAAATCTCCAATACTTTTTTGTGTAAGGTTAATAAGCCCCTGCCTGGGAAAGGCAGGGGTAAGTATGGCATTTAATTATTTTTTTAACATAAAAATATTTATTCTTCGGTGCATGTCATTTATTATAGCTTTAGTAAAATTTCTGTCAAAGGCCACACGCAGTATCTGCCCGCTTTTAATAGTAATATTCTGTGACAGGCTTCCCTTTTTTATGCTGTATATATAAACAACATGGTAGCATCCGCCCTTACATTTCTCCTCTGTAAAAGCAATCTGTGACCCGTCATTATTTAAAATATAATCACTGCCCGGAGTTACTCCATTAATAGATTTAATTTCCTTAATTTTTTTCAGTCCCTGACCTGTAATATCATATATTGTGTAGGATCTGTTTTTACCGTCAAAAAGCAGCAGAACTCTGCTGTCTCCTGAAAACTTCAGTGTACTCTCAGGGTTGCCTGAATAGGGTATTGAAAATCCGGCAAGCTCTGTTTCAGCCCCTGAAGGGAGTGAAACCATGGCGCATAGCCCCTTGTCTTTCTCAACAATCATCATTTCCCCGGACGGGGCAATGGCTTTTATGTTGAATTTTTCATAACCCCTTGCGTATCCGCTTCCGGTTATTTTCAGCTTTCTGGTATAAAGCACTTCAGTTTTTCCATTTAAGGGGTTCCCTGACTTTACAGTAACAGAATCCTTATCCCGGGAAGCATAAATAATTTCGCTGCTGCTTTTCCATATGTAGGCTGACACAGGATCGTTAAAGGATTTTTTAAAGGAACCTGCAGATGATGACCCTGTATAAATATAGGCAGGTCCATAATACTTCTTTCCATCCTTTGCTGTAAATGAAATCATTTTCCCGTCAGGAGAGAACTGGATATCAGGACCAATCATATACTGTTTATTCTGAAAAGTGCCTATAGTCTTTCCGGAAGCTGAAACTGCAGCAGAAAAAAGAATAGCCGCAGATAAAATTATAAAGATTTTTTTCATTTAGTATTACCTCGTTTTTTTATTATTTATCAGTGTTAATTTCCTGATTTTATTCATAATGAAATGCTCTTATAGCCGCACCGGCAAATCCTGCAGGGATATTAAAAAAGCATTATTACAATGGTAGATGTCTTCAAAATAATTACTAAGTATTTACTCCTGATATATGCAAACCTATAAATCTTTTAATTCCCCGGATTCCTGGTCATCTGTGCTGCACAACAGACTCTGCATTCTTTCCATGCCCTCCTGTGAGGCCATTGCATATATTTCATCATTAAGCTTCAGTTCAAATGAAGTATGATAAATGTATCTATCAGTACCGTTTCTAACAACCAGGAATATGGTCGCGCCTTTAGGAAGAGGATATTTGCCTGCGCTGTTTTTTAAAAATTCACCGCAGGTAATCTGAAACCATTTCAGGCCCTGCTTATCTATAGAGAAAACATCCTTTAATCTTGAAAGGAATCCATCCCAGGAAAAGTTTTCATCATCCCTGCTTCTGGTGCCAAAGGCCAGCTTAATGTTCTCCTCTTTTATGATTTCGGCAAGCTCTTCATTTGCTTTTTCATTCAATACTGTATAAAGGTTCTCTATCCCGTAGGTCTCTTTCAGGAAGCGGCAGAAAATTATATTAATTTCATTATTGTCAGATGAGGCAAGAGCTGAAGTGAAATTTTCGATTTCAATGCCTCTGTAAGTGGCAGAATCCAGTGCATTTCCCTGAATACAGAGGAATCCTTTTTGTCTGGCCATGCGGCAGTTTTTACTGTTTGAATCTATGAATAGAATATCTGTGCGGTCATTACGCCATTTTTCAGCTATCATAAGGGATATTTCATTTACTCCAAGAATAATAAGGCTCCTGTCTCCTTTGATCAGGATGTTAAGTTTATGGGCGACCCATTTTGCGGATAGACCCTGTATGAAAACAGTTATGGATATTAGCATAAAAATCAGTATTTCTATAGTGTAGGCTTTTTCCATGCCTGAAGCTTCAAGTTTAATTGCTGCTATAGAAGCAACTGATAAGGCAATTATACCTCTTGGCCCAAGCCATGACATGAAGAGTTTTTCCTTTAAAGAGAAGTTTTCGTTTGCAGTGCTTAAAAAAACTACAGGGAACCTGGCCAGAATTATAATGAAAACAATAACAAGCCCCTCTGTCATGTACTGACTGATATATTTAATATCAAAATTAGCGGAAAGAAGAACAAATAAAACTGATGTAATAATACGGGTAACCTGATCCTTGAAATTAAGGACTTTCTCCTTCGGCCTGTAGTCCATTGTGCTAAGGACAAGGCCCACCACAACAACAGTCAGAAGACCCGATTCAGGGAAGAGTAGTTCAGAGCAGAGAAAAGAAAGGAGTACTGCTCCAAGAATAAAAAAACTGTTTACTGATAAAGGAATAATAGAGGTGCCGGATAAAAGATATTTTGTAACGTAACCGAATATAATCCCGAATATTATACCTGCAGCAATTGAGGCGGAAAATTCTGCAATTGAAAGACTTATTTCGTGACTGGTGAGAACAAACTCCAGGGTTACGATTGCCAGAATAGCCCCAACAGCATCAATGAGTACAGCTTCGCCATTTAGAAAATTTTTAACCCTGCTGCTCAGGGCAATGTGCCTTATTACAGGTTTTATCACTGTGGGTCCTGTGACAACTATGAGTGATGCAAAAATAATCGAAATTTCCCAGGGCAGTCCCGCTATATATCTTGCAGAAACAAATCCGACTGCCCTTCAGTGCTACCAGGCCATTCGCTGTTGCTTCTTTTATAAATTTTGCGTCCAGATCATCAGAACCGGTTACAAAAGG
>CAYYKZ010000089.1:5197-9192 GCA_964468455.1 uncultured Leptospirales bacterium
CTGGGTGACCATCCGCTGGGCCTGCGGGACGATGCGGATGTGGTGTGTGTGTCGGGCGGCGTGCCGCTGACGATTCCGCTGATTGCCATTACAATAACGGAGAGAACAATATCTTTTAGAAGCACTGATTTTAAGGATGTGATCTGCTTGATATTGAGCGAAAATCCCCCTTCAAACAGTATTATGGCTACAAAAACTGTAATCATAATACTAAGGCCTTCTCCCAGAGCCCCGGGATCAAGTATGCCCAGTAAACTTGGTCCGAATATTATACCCATTGCAAAGTAGAATAATATTCCCGGTAATTCAAATTTATCGGAAAGGACTATACCCGTTGATCCAAGTATAATACTTAACATTACTGTCTGAATAACTGTGCCATCATTCATATATACCTGCTTAATAAAAAATGATTTAATACCTGAATTTATTTTATAAAAAAGTTAAATTATATTTTATCAGTCCATTATTCTTATGGTCAAGCTAAAATATTAATGTTTACCCTTCAGGTAATGGTTAGTCTGTTTTATTAATTTTACTCTATTGCTTGAAATTATTACTTTTTTTTTGTATATTTAATAAGTTTATAATAACAAGTCAGTAATTATTTCTGAAAATATATTTTTAGTGTAAAAATACTGTTTCAATACCCGATTGCTTAAGGCACCTGAGTATTAGTTAATGTTGCTGCAAATAGAAATTCAGAAATCAATATTGATTTATATACAGGTTTTTAAATCATTGATTAATTATAATATAGTAATATTCATATTGATCAAGGGGGGTAATAATGGATTTTAATTTAAACACTGTATCATTCCTATCGGAAAAAAATTTTCTCCCTGTTGACCCGGGACATGTTTATGATGTTGTGATAATCGGCGGGGGGCCTGCAGGTTTAACTGCAGCGGTATACTGCATGCGAAAAGGGGTAAGTGCTGCAATTATTGTTAAGGATATTGGCGGTCAGGTTGCGGACACGGCTTCTGTGGAAAATTATCTGGGCTATAAATATATAAACGGTGTTGAACTTGTGGAAAAATTTAAAGAGCAGGTTCTGCAGTTTTCTATTGCCTATGAAGAAGGGAGAACTGTATTATCCCTTGAGAATGGGGATGTGAAAAAAATTGTACTTGATGACGGCAAAGAGGTTCTTGCAAAAGCTGTTATTATAGCCTCAGGTAAAACCTGGAAGAAGCTTAATGTGCCGGGAGAGGAGAGGCTTGTGGGCAGGGGAGTGGCCTATTGCGCCATCTGCGATGCTCCCCTTTTTGCAGGTAAAACTGCCGTAGTAGTGGGTGGAGGCAACTCCGGTATTGAAGCGGCAATAGACCTGGCAGCAATTGCTTCCAGGGTTATTGTTCTACAGCTTCTTGAAAATCTTACAGCGGATAAAATATTAACTGATAAGCTTTCAAAATTCAGTAATGTGGAATATATTTTAAACAGCCGGGTTCTGGAGATTAACGGAAATGAAAGAGTTGAAAATATTACTGTTGAAAATATTAAAACTGAACAAATAAGTAAAGTTGTTACTGATGGAATATTTATTGAAATAGGTCTTGATCCAAACAGCAGTTTTGCTGATGGTGTTGTGGAGATGAACGGCTTTAATGAAATAGAGGTAGACAGTTTCTGCAGAACCAGTGCTTCAGGTATTTTTGCTGCAGGTGATGTTACATCAGTACCTTTTAAACAGATTATTATTGCAGGCGGTGAAGGTTCCAAGGCAGCCCTATCAGCATGTGAATACATTATGAAAAAGGATTAATAAGGAGGAATAATATGGCACTTTTTGACCCTAAGGTTCAGGAGCAGTTAAAAAATATTCTTAAAACAATGAAGAATGAAGTTAAAATGGTTTTTTTCACTCAGGATATTGAATGCCCCATGTGCAGGGACACAAGAAATTTTGTTGAAGAGATTGCCTCATTAAATGGTAAGCTTTCTGTTGAGGTTCTGAACCTGGTTCTTGACAAGGAAAAGGCTCAGATTTATGGTGTTGATAAAATACCTGCAATTGTTCTTCTTGATAAAGACGGGGATGATCATGGGATTAAATTTTACGGCCTGCCGGGCGGATATGAAATTAATTCATTTTTAGGCACTCTACTTGAAGTTTCAGGCCACAGGGAGGAGATTCCTGCAGATGTTCTGAAACGGATTAAGGCTGTGGACAGGAATGTGCATATACAGGTTTTTGTGAGTCTGGGGTGTCCCCATTGTCCGGGAGCTGTGAGTGCTGCACACAGACTTGCTCTGGAAAATCCTCATATTAAAGCTGATATGGTGGATACAAATAATTTTGTCCCTCTTGCGCAGAAATATAATATTACAGGTGTTCCGAAAATTGTGTTTAATGACAAGTTCGAACTTGTAGGTGCTCATCCGGTAAATACTTTCCTGGATGTTATTGACAGACTTAAAGAGGTTTCAGTTAATATTGACTGATTTAAATGGGATTAGAAAGTAATGCCTGTAAAAATAACAGATACTCCTGTAAAGGACTATATTAAATTTCTCTCTTTTACAGGAGTTCTTGTTTTCGCGGTTGCCCTGAGCGGCGGGAATCTTAATTATGAATGGGACTGGAGCAGGGTTCCGGCATATATTCTGAGGTTCCATGAAAGCGGGGTATCTCCAGGCCCTCTCCTGAAAGGGCTTCTTGTAACAGTTGAAATTTCACTGATAAGTATGTTTTTTGCCTTTATAATTGCGGTTATTACTGCCCTGTTCCGGCTCTCCGGTTCATTTACAGCAAGGATTATTTCCTACTGGTATATTGAAACCATAAGGAATACTCCTCTGCTTATTCAGATTTTTTTCATGTACTTTGTTATTGCCCCTATACTGGATATTAATGCATTTTTTTCAGCGGTTATTGCTCTGGCTCTTTTTGAAGGGGCCTATGCTTCTGAAATTTTCAGGGCAGGAATTTTATCAATCAGAAAGGGGCAATGGGAGGCGGCATGCAGCCTGGGGCTAAGCAGGCTTCAGTCTTACAGATACGTTATTCTGCCGCAGGCTTTACAGAGGGTGCTACCACCTCTTACCGGGCAGGGGGTTTCACTCATCAAGGACTCTGCACTGGTGAGTACAGTATCAATATTTGATTTAACCATGCAGGGGCAGAAAATAGTTTCAGAAACTTTTTTAACTTTTGAGATATGGTTTACTGTAGCTTTTATTTATCTTATAATGACCGGGTCTCTTTCAATGTTTTCAGCATGGCTGGAAAAGCGGTATACTGTCAGGTGATTTATTAAAGGTATAACCTGCATTTGCGGATTACTTTTCAGGTGTTATATGGAATCCGGTATAATAGGATTTTGTTTTTATATAGTTCTGATCAAATAAAAAAAGTATGGAGAGTACAATGAAAAGATTTTTGATGTTCTTTGTGATGATTTTATCATCTCTTATTCTTTTTACATCATGCGGTAAAAAGGATGCCTCCGGAACACTTCTTGATGACATTAAGGAAAGAGGTGTTTTAAGGATAGGTATGTCCACATTTGTTCCATGGGCCATGAATGACAAGGAGGGGAACCTGATAGGCTTTGAAATTGATGTTGCTACAGAGCTGGCAAAGGATATGGGTGTGAAAGCCGAATTTATTCCCACTAAATGGTCAGGTATAATTCCCGCTCTTCTTACAGGAAAGTTTGATGTTATTATAGGCGGTATGGGGATTACTGATGAGCGTCTGCAGAAAGTGGATTTCACAGTGCCCTACGATTTCTCAGGGATGTCAATTGTGGCAAGCAGGAAAATGGCCCCGGGCTATTCCAGAATTGAAGATTTTAATAAGAAAAATATTATTATTGCAGCCCGGCTGGGAACTACAGCTGCAGAGGCTGTAAAAAATAACTTCCCCGAAGCTCAGGTTAAGCTTTTTGACGATGAGTCCCAGGCAATCCAGGAGCTTCTTACAGAACGTGTACATGCTGTGGTTGCATCTGCCCCGCTCCCTGAATTTCAGAGTATTAAATACA
>CAYYKZ010000090.1:0-2644 GCA_964468455.1 uncultured Leptospirales bacterium
AGCAATTGTATCGTTTAGGTACCGGGGGTTCGAATCCCCCCTTCTCCGAATGAGTAAAAATGGTATTTAAAAAGGAAAAATCGGAACTAATGAATGATAAAGCAGCCCTGCTGAGGGGGAAATTTATGGAGATTGTCCCTTATGTTGCTTATTTTCCTTTCATTGGCTGGTTTTTCCCCATGTACTTTAAAAAAGATGACAAATTTCTTCTTTTTCATTCAGTTCAGGGCTTTGTTCTTGCCGCTTTTTTCTTTGTGATATCCTCTATGCTTTACTTTTTAACCGCATTTCTCCCTTCAGGAGGGGGATTATTAAAGTTTATTGTAGTTATGCTTATATATGCGGGTTATTCAGTATATTTTATTATAGCAGCAGCGGGAACATATTTTATGATTAAAGGTATAGAGAAAGAAATACCCTTCTTTGAAAAGATCGCAAAACGTATAGAAATCATATAGGCGTCTGTGGCTCAGCTGGATAGAGTAGCGGACTACGAATCCGTTGGTCGGGGGTTCGAATCCCTCCAGACGCGCATAAAAAACCCCTGAATTATTCAGGGGTTTTTTATGCGCTGGATATTAAAGTTATAGCGGTAATAATCTGCCTTATAAAAAAGTAGCTAAAAATCCCAACACCACGGTTCCTGCAGCAAGGCTTGTCATATTTGCAGTTATGGAAAATGCAAGTCGTCTCCCCTTTGAATGTTCCTTAAGGTAAAGAGTAAAAAGTATCCCCTCAATTATAAAGATTAATGCCTCCATAGGGAATAAAATAAGAAATGACCCTATTATACCCAGAGCCTGAAATGCCAGGGCCATTGCAGAGGTGAGCAGCAGCTGGGTTGCTATGTTTATGCTTAAAAAAAGTTTTAAGTTGTTCCTTAAACTGAATCTGAATAAAACGAGGATTATCCCTTCAAGTAAAATAGTAATAAAGGATGCGGCGAAAAAGTGGTTAATCCAGGTAAACCATCCCTTCTCCTCAATTGCTTCCCCTGTTGCAAAATCAAAATTTATTCTGCTGCTGAAATTTTCCGGTTCAACCAGGCCTGAAATAACTGTATCTCCATTATCTGCTGCCGCAATAATGTAGAAACTGTCAGGAACCATGTAGCCGTATTTTATTCTGCACTCTCCATTAACCGGCCTGCATTCAATTTCATTCTGCATAATGCTAATTCCGCCGCTTGTAAAGGGTGCATACCCGTTTATTCCATGGCTGGCGATCCTCTTCAGTAAATCCTTGTTGTAACCTGCAGTATCAAATTTTGTTTCTGCTGTATATGCAGAATCTTCCGGAACCAGCAGGTCTATGTAGATTAATCTGTTTTCCGGGATATTTTTTACTGTAATGTTTATTGATGGTTTTGGCCCCGCATCAGCATTTAAAAAAAGAGGGAAAAATGTATTGAGTATTATTATTAAGGCGCAGATTGCTGAATATTTTTTCATTCCAATGGTTCCTGAAGGTTTTATAATTTAATATAATATAACATCAGTGATTGGGAAGTACAATATATTTTATGCTGTCTACCCAATGTTATGGATATTCTGAGATGGACTTATGTCTTTGGCTGATTAATAAAAAAAATCCCCGGGTGCTGTTATTTATGCCGATATATTTTTTATAGATAATTAGTTAAGAAAATTAATGCTTGTATAAACCGGAAGTATTATTATAAATAATAGCGGATAATTAGCGGAACAGCTTTTCAGGAGCAGGCAGAATGAGAAATTTTTTTTACAGCATAAATAATATTTTTCTGAACAGGGTAGATGAAGGGAACTTTGTTTTATACAAAAAAGGGCAGTTTCTCATGATAATGAATCTTATATTTATTCTGCTCATGATAATGCTTACCCTTACTTCATTTTCATTTCCTCCTGACAGGGCAAGGAGTGTTCTTGTTCTTACATTTACAGGCACCCTGGTAACTCTTGCTATTCTCATGGTTTTAAGGACAGGGCGGGTGCAGGGAGCACTTAATTCCTTTGCCATATTTACCGCAATTCTTTCCATTGCAGGTTTTCTTGCAAAGCCGCCTCATCTTGCCGGGGTTTCTCTTGCATATTTTATGTTAATGGGCCTTGCATACACCTCGCTGTTCTGCTCAGTGCGTCTGACAACAGTGTTGCTTCTATCGTTTATAGCATCTCATCTGGGGTACTATTTTCTTATAGGCCTCCCTTCTGCAGATGGGGTAGTTATCGAAACAGTTAAAACTGCACTGCTCGACGGATTGGCAACACTTCTGGGCACATTCGCTATAGGTGTGGCTGCAAGCCGTATTTTAAACCGGGCTCTTGAAATTACCGTGGCTGAATCTGAAAAAAATTCTGAACAGTATGATCGGATAAGCAGTCTTAATGAAGTAATGAACCGTACATTTGAAAAGCTTAATGATTCCATTAATGTAACATCGGAAGTTGTGGAGAATTTTTCCGGAACATTTCAGAATCAGGCAGCAACTTTTGAAGAGCTTGCAGCTTCCATGGAGGAGATATCAGCAAACACTACAAATGTGGCATTTGCTTCGAAATCACAGAATGATTCTGTTGGAAATCTTTTTGAGCGCTTTGAGGTGCTTGCCTCATCAGTTGATACTCTTGAGGAAAATGGAAAAGATATTTCTGAGATATTTGAA
>CAYYKZ010000090.1:2654-9066 GCA_964468455.1 uncultured Leptospirales bacterium
AGCAAAATTGCCCACTCCGGGAACCGTTGCGCGTCCATTTTCTTCAATGATAATATTTTCAGTATTTCTCAAAGATATTTCTGAAATATTTGAAGTTCTCCTTGAGCAGGCGAAAAAAGGTGAAACATCTTCGGCAAGACTTAACAGCACAAATGGTAAGATACTGGAAAATTCGGCTGAAATACTCGCTGTTGTAAATGTAATGGAGGAGTTTTTTGATAAAATAAATCTTCTTGCTTTAAACGCCACAATTGAGGCAGCCCGGGCAGGAGAATTCGGGAAGGGTTTTGCTGTTGTTGCGGAGGAGATAGGGAAGATGGCAGATAATTCCAGCAGGGACCTGAAGCAGATATGGGCTCTTGTTGAAAAGAACCGGAAAGACGTTGAAGAGGGGAATGAAAATATTGTAGAGATTACAGACTTTATTGAATTGCTGCTTCAGCATATTTCACGGCTCCAGGAAAAATCTGTTCTTGCATTAGGGCAGATGAAAAAACAGAAAGGCGTTAAAGAAGAGATGAATAAAGTGGCGGGAAGTGTCCGCTCAAAATCGGAGATGATAGAAACTTCAATGAATGAGCAGGAAGCTGCGATCTCAGACATTGTCATGTCTATTGAAAATTTTAATGCAATGCTCCAGGATAATACGGAATCTGTTAATCATTTGCGAGCAACCACCCAGGAACTGAAAAGTTTTGCTGAAAAGATGAAAGAGGCTGGAGAGAGCAGCGCTGACTGACGTGAGTATTTTTTTACCCTGATATCGCTCATCCGGCTTAATCCGTTCATATCATTATGAGTCTGTTTAATAAGCTGTTATTTGTGATCTGCAATCTATTAAATCCCCTGCAATAATCTGATGTGAGTTCCTTATATTAGACACCTCATTTCTGCATAAAAAATCGTCGTGAAAAATAAATACTGATTTGCAATATTTTTTTTCTATACTTTGCTTGACATTAATAACTCTATTTACTATATTGAAAATGAAAATCATTTTCAATAAGAGGAGAGAAAATGAGAAATAAGCATGGTAATCAGGGGTGGCGTGACAGACTTGCGGGGCGTGGTGCAAGAATTACCGGACCCAGGTCAGTGATAATTGGAGTAATGCAGGAGTCGGAGGGTCATTTGAGTGCGTCAGAGATCTATATAAGGGCACATGAAATTAATCCCGGTATAGGGCTTACCACTGTTTACAGAACCCTTGATATTCTGTCGCAGGCGGGTATTGTGCAGAAATTTGATTTTGGTGACGGTACTGCCAGGTTTGAACTTTCAGATGATCCTGACAGTAGCGGACATCATCACCACCATCTTGTGTGCAGGGCCTGCGGTAAAATAATTGATTATACTGATTTCATTAAAGAGGAAATTGAATTTATTAAAAAAACTGAGAAGGAGCTTTCAAAAAAGCACAATTTCCAGATTGAGTATCACATGATAAGATTTTACGGAACCTGCGGAGAGTGTACTTCTCAAAAACTGTAAAAAGCAGAGCTTTGCCTGTAGATGATAAATGCTGTTTGGAATGCAGTTTGAGTCTTCAGACTTTGCTTCTTTTTAATAAAAATATTATATGGAGGTAAAGATATGCCAGGTGGAGATAGAAGAGGTCCTTCAGGTTACGGCCCTATGACAGGGCGCGGGATGGGTTTCTGTTCAGGTTATGACAGGCCCGGATTTGCCAATAACTATCCCGGAAGAGGAATGGGCAGGCGTGGTTTTGCCGGCCAGGGTTTTGGCGGCGGAGGGCGCGGTTTCAGGAACAGATTTTTTCAGACTGCTCCTTACGGGAATTGGGATTACAGGGGAAATTATGAACTGACTCCTGAAAGAGAAATGGATATGCTCAGGAATGAAGCCAGGGCTATTGAGGGGGAGCTGGACAATATCCAGTCCCGTATAAGTGAGCTGGAAAAGTTATCCCAGGGAAGCAGTAAAGATTGATTATTCCATGGAGTGGTAAAGTTTATGAAAAACGGCAAAGGTAATAATCAGCAAAAATCCGGTAATCAGGGAAGCGGACGTGCTGCCGGTGGAAAAGGACGGGGATGTATGGATGGAACCAGGCCGGGTTCAGGGCCCGGGGGAAGCTGTAAATGTCCCGATTGCGGTGCTGTTGTTGAACACAAGCTGGGAGTTCCCTGTTATCAGGAAAGATGTCCTAATTGCGGGCAGCCACTGGTTAGAGGCTGACTTTCAGGTTATTAAAATCTTCTGTTGAGTTGAGGGCTGTCTGATAGAGTTTCCTTTTTAAAGGGGAAGTTTTCTCAGGCAGCTTTTTTTGTTTTACAGTAAAAGTAAGTTGAAGCTGTAAATGTATTGACAATACTTGTCGCGTCCACTATTGTCTGTGCAAGTAAACTGAAATGCTGAAATAAGGGGTGTAACATTTTATGGAAGTAATAGATATTGACAGCGGCTTTGAGGCTGCATCAGCTAATTCAGGGATATATCCCTTCAGGCTTAAAGTTTTTATTTATCTTGCAGACGGTTTTCTGATAGATGCCGGATCAGGGCTGATTCTGAAAAAAATAAAAAATTTTCTTTCAGGCCGCAAAGTAAGATGTGCCGGAATAACCCATGTGCATGAAGATCATACAGGCGCTGCTGCATGGATTAAGGAAGAGTTTGATATTCCTGTCTATATCCATAAATCTTCAATTGAAGAAGCATCAATCGGAAGTTCAGTCCCTTTATATCGGCAGCTTACCTGGGGTAACAGAAAAGGATTTGCAGCAGATCCAATGCCTGAATATATAGAAACAGAAAAATACCGTTTTGATGTGATCAATGCTCCGGGCCATCATCCTCACCATGTTGTATTCCATGAAAAAAATAAGGGGTGGCTTTTTACCGGAGACCTTTACATCAGCAGAAGACAGGCAGTGGCTTTTAAAGATGAAAATATTTCCCGGGCAATATCTTCTTTTGAAAAAATAATAAAGCTGGATTTTGATACTGTGTTCTGCGGACATTCAGGAGTGCAGAAAAATGGTAAATCTAAAATTATTGAAAAGCTTAATAATTATATCGAATTGAGAGAAAAGGTCCTGAATCTCGAAAAGAAAGGAATGACAAGAGAGGAAATAAACAGAGAGCTTTTCCCGGGGAAAAATCTGTGGGCATTTGTTTCAAGGGGTGAGTGGTCTTCTTTAAATATGGTAAAAACTGTATAAACATATGGGTATTGAAATGGATAAAAGGATATTTTTTCTCATTGCTAAAGCTGAACAGGCAGTCACTTCCTATTTTCGTCAGGAATTGATTAAGTACGGGTTAAAGATTACTCCCGGACAGAGCGGCGTGCTTTTTCTTCTGGAGAAAAAAAGCCCCAGAAATATGAGCGAGTTAAGCGGTCAGCTGGAAATGGATAATTCTGCTGTAACACGAATTGTGGATAGACTCGAAAAGGGTGGCTTTGTAAAAAGAGAGCTTAATAAAAATGACCGCAGGGAATTCCTGGTAACTATAACTGATTCAGGCATGAAAGAAATCAAAGCTGCGAAATCTGTTGTTCATAATTTAAATAAAAAAATGGAGAAAAATTTTTCCAGCGATGAACTTGATCAGTTTCGTCGTGTTCTGACTGATATGGCAGGGATTTTCAGAACAGAATAATATTTATTTATCCTTAAGGCTGCAATGGAGCATCTCTGCAAGTTCTTTTACCTGGAAGGGCTTAATTATGCTGGCTGTAAATCCGAAGTCTTCGGGTCTTGAAATAACCGGATCCTGTGAATATCCGCTGGACACAAATACCGGGACAGTGCTGCTTATTTTACGGATTTCCGATATCGCTTTCTCACCCCCCATCCCTCCGGGAACAGTAAGGTCAAGAATAACAGCTTTAAATGTTTTTCCTGTTCTGGAATAATTATAAAAAATGTCTATGGCTTCTTCTCCATCTCTGGCTGGGACAGGGGTGTAGCCCAGGTGTTTCAGCATGGCCGCCAGTATGTCCCTGATGGAATCATCATCATCCATTATAAGTATATTGCCTTCACCACAGTGGTCAGGGGACGGGGTAGCGGATTTAGAAGTCTTTTGATCTGCAGCTGCAGGTAAATATATATGGAATGTGCTCCCCTGTCCGGGTTTTGACTCAACATCAAGATAACCGCCGTGACGGGATATTATTGAATAACTTGTTGCAAGTCCCAGGCCCTGTCCTTTTGCTTTTGTTGTGAAGAAAGGATCAAAAATATGTTTTATTATTTTTTTCGGAATTCCTGTGCCTGTATCTGAGATGGATATTTTTACGTAATCCCTGGCGGTATTGCTGTTATGCGGCTTCCATGAGGGAAGATTAGCCGCTTTAAGATGAATAGTTCCGCCTTTTGGCATTGCCTGTATAGAGTTAATAACTATATTATCAATAACCTGTTCAATCTGGGTTTTATCTATACTGCTGTGCCAGAGGTTTTCATCTATTTTAAATTCACAGGACACCTTGGATCCGCTCAGGGCAAAAAGAACGGTGTCTTTCACAAATGGGAAGAGTGGAAATATTTTTTTTACAGGATCTCCCCCGCTCGCAAATGTGAGAAGCTGTCTGGTTAGCCCTCTTGCCCGGTCAATTGTGTTTACAGCTTTTTCAAGATATGTTGATATGTTGTTATCGCAGCTTTTTATTCTGGCAAGGTCAATATTGCTGAGAATTCCGCCAAGGAGATTATTGAAATCGTGAGCAATTCCTCCTGCCAGAATCCCCAGAGATTCCAGTTTCTGGCTGTTCTGG
This sequence comes from uncultured Leptospirales bacterium, assembly GCA_964468455.1. Lineage (GTDB taxonomy): Bacteria > Spirochaetota > UBA4802 > UBA4802 > UBA5550 > JBBAGC01. Next base: position 7,399 of record CAYYKZ010000090.1, read on the forward strand.
AGGCTGTCAATAAGCTTCTGCTTTTCAGTAATATCCTTTATTACAAGAACAACCCCTGTAATATCGCCGGTGCTGTCGGTTATGGGGGCCGCACTCTCTGTAACAAGCCTTTCTGTACCATCTTTTGAAACAAGTATAAAGTTTTCCGGTAAGTCGCTATTGGCGCATTTGTTAAGTACATTTGCTGCGGAATCCGGAGCAGGGTCGCCTGTCTCACGGTCTATTATTTTTACCACTTCATAGAGATGTTTTCCTGTGGCTTTCTCATGGGACCATCCGGTTAACTCCTCCGCAACCCTGTTCATTATCATTATTTCACAGTTTATGTCAGTTGTAATAACCGCATCACCAATACTTCCAAGAGTTACAGCAAGCTGTTCCTTCTCTTTAGCCAGCTCCTCTTCTTTCTGTTTCCGTTCAGTAACATCCCGGATTATTGACTGGTATGTTTTGTCCGGCATCATTTTTGAATGCATTTCAATAAATATTTCATTACTGTCAGGGCGTATCAGTTTTCTTCTGGTTATAACTGTAGAGCCCTGCTGGAGCAGGTCAAATCGGAGGGGGTTTTTGTCGAGAACATCCCTGGGGAAGAGTTCTGATATATGCATGCCGATGATTTTATTTTCAGGAATCCCTGTTATTTCAGTGAGACGCCTGTTTACTCTTGTAATAACTCCCTCCGGAGATCCGGTCATAATCCCGTCTACAGCAAGATCAATAAGGTTCCGGAATCTGTTTTCACTTTCTTTAAGGGCTTCCTCTGCTTTAACTTTTTCAGTTATATCTTCGTGCACTCCAGCTGCCATTGTTGGTTTTCCTTCGTTATTCCTCCGAAAACTTCCTCCCCTTCCGCTTATCCATTTCCAGGATCCGTCTTTACATTTCATTCTGAAGCGTTCTTCAAAGGTTTCACATTTGTCTACAGATTCAAGGATTCTTTTCAGCACTCTTTTTGAATCATCCGGATGAAAAAGTTTTTCCCATGATTTTTTGTTCATGGGGAATTCATTCGGTTTATATCCAAGCATTGTGTAGTAACGGGGGCTGAAATAGGGTTTATCTTTGACAAGATCCAGTGTCCAGAAGGCGTGATCTGCCGCATCCATGGCAAGCTGGAGGCGCTCACGGCTTACTTGAAGTTCTTTCTGGCTCTCTACCCGTTCTGTTATATCTTCAATAATCCCTATACCTCCTGCAGCTATTGTGCTTGTATCATCTGTGACAGGAGCAAAAAGTATGCGTACAGGGGTAACTTTATCTGCTGTAAAGGATTTATATTCAATTTCTATGAAAGATGATTTCTGTTCTTTGATTGCCACGCTTAATGCTTCTTTTACTCTTTCGTCCGGGAGCATAAACATGTTAAGACCGGTGAGTGCTTCCCTTGATGAGCCTATAATTTTTACAAATATATCATTGCATTCAGTTATTATCCCTTTTTCATCAAAATGAAGAATTCCTAAGGGAGCCTGATGAAAAATTATTCTGAATTTTTCCTCACTTTCTTTAAGAGATCTGGCGGTATTTTCAAGGGCCTGGTTGGTTAGTATTAATTCCTCATTTGCTGCGTGAAATTCCTCATTCATGGCTTCCAGCTCTTCAATAAGGGCTTTCATTTCGTCAATGTTGGTTTTTTCACTTTTCATATTAGTAAATTACCCGCAT
>CAYYKZ010000091.1:0-4971 GCA_964468455.1 uncultured Leptospirales bacterium
GTGCGGTTAATTAAGGAAGCATATAATCATAGATATTAATGAGTATAAAAATAAAAAACCCGCTGCCACATGTGACAGCGGGTTCGAACAACGTACATAACGGGTGACCGACGGGGCTCGAACCCGCGACAACTGGAACCACAATCCAGGGCTCTACCATTGAACTACGGTCACCATTTGTTTCAACTCCATTATTCTTAAAACAGAAGAAGCTTCTGTCAAGATTTTTTCCGGAGCTTTTTATCTGAAAATATGGTTTTCAGATAAAAAAGGTGTCTCCCGGGAAACACCTTTTTTATGCACGCCCGACACGATTCGAACGTGTGACCCACGGCTTAGAAGGCCGTTGCTCTGTCCAGCTGAGCTACGGGCGCATTTATTATTAAAACTGGTTTCTTAAAGCTATTCGGGGCGAGAGGATTCGAACCTCCGATCTCATGGTCCCAAACCACGCGCTCTACCGGACTGAGCCACGCCCCGTTTGGACGAATGTCAACCTATAATACCGATGGATTGTGTCAATATTTTTTTGAATTGGGATTGACATGATAAAAAAATTACGCAGATTAACTCTTTAGATTATGTAATATCAGTTCTATAATGGATTTCAGAAATTTAAAGGCAGAGCAATGGATTTCCTTTTAATGGTTTACGGCTCCCTTAGGAAGGGCGGTGAGTTCCATCATTATCTTAAAGGTGCAGATTTTATTGATTCAGATATTCTTAAAGGCTATTTGATGATAAAAGAGGGTGATTATCCTGTTATTTATAAATCGGAATTTCCGGAAGACACTGTTTTTATTGAAATATACAGAATTAATGAATATCATCTTACTGAAATCGATATTCTTGAAGGATACCTTGGGCCGGGAATGAATAATGAATACGAGAGAATTACTGTCCGGAGCAGCAAGGGATATAATGGCTATGTATACTGCGGAGAAGTGAATCCCGGAATTGATAAAAGAAATCAGATCCGGTCCGGGAACTGGTTTATTAAGAATTAAAAAAAGTCTGTGAGGTTTATATGGAATATGGTCCTATTGTAAACAATGTGAAATGTATATCCTGCGGAAAATGTATTGAGGTTTGTCCAAAGGATGTATTTTCCTTTAACAGCATAAATAAAATTTCCATTGCCGGCGAAGGATGTATGCTTTGTTCTCACTGTTATAATATTTGTCCTGTCGAAGCAATCAGTTTCGCTGAAGCTCTTAAGTCTGTATATTTTGCTTCTTTTGACTACCGGGAAGAACTTAAAGGACCTGGCGATTATAGTGCTGAAGAAATCGTGAATATTCTAAGATCAAGACGGAGTGTCCGAAGATTTAAAAATGAAAGTCTTAAGGATCATGAAATAAGGGATATTGTTGAATTTGCTACCACTGCTCCATCAGGAAGCAACTGCCAGGAATGGGCGTTTACAGTATTAAACGGACGTTCCAAGGTATGGGATTTAGCTCTTGAAATAAAAAAGTTTTTTATAAAGATTAATAAACTGGCAGGGAACAGGTTTATACGCTATCTATCTTTTATTTTTATGGGTAAAGCTTTAATTAATTATTACAGAGATCACTATGACTCTGTAGAAATGGCTATTGCAGAATCTTCCGGAGGGAGAGATCTTCTTTTTCATGGAGCACCAGCTGTTATAATAATTCACGGTTCTATGGACGGAAGTACTCCTGTTGAAGACGGGTCATACGCCGCATATAATATATGCTTACTTGCACATTATATGAACATAGGAACCTGTCTTATCGGTTTTGCTGTTGAGGCCATAAACAGGGATAAAGATATTAAATTAAAATTTAAAATTCCATCTAACCATAGAGTTCATGCGGTTATTGCTGCAGGATATAGTGATGTAAAGTTTTTAAAGCAGTCATTACGTAAGCCTTATCATATGTCGTTTTTATAGTTATTTTGACTACATTTTTAATTATGATTATACTACTTTAATTTTATATGAGGCTATACAGCCTTGTATAAAATTTTTTTATTGTAAATATATTTTTTAAATGATAATTACAGTCATTTTATAAAATGTCCTTAGTGGTATTTCATTTATTCTTATAAATAGATTATTCACGGGGAGGGTTTCTCCTTTTTTTATATCTTTTTATTTCTGAACTTAAATGGTAAATTATTATTGAAAAGCCGGCAAAGAGGGGGAACGGCGATACTTCAAATGCCGGCTTTTTTATTTAAGCCATAAGCTTTTACTATCCTGCCTGATAATATATCGCATATTAATTAATTATTAAATCGAGGACATAGGGGCATAGGAATTAATAATAATTGACAGTAGTGGTGAAACTCTTTAAAAATACCTATAATTGTTTTTATTATGAAAAAGAACTTTGAAGAATCCCTGTTGTAATAAGCTGAGACTCTGATTTGGTGATGGATGATTGAAAGAACAGGAGTGATGTTCAATAAATTGCTGATATGAGAAAAATCCTTCATAACTTTCCCGGACTGGAAATTCCAGGTAATACTATATTTGCCTGGGTTGTATTTCTGGTTGCAATATTATTAATTTCAATTTATAATCATCTGATTGCTCATATTCTTCTTGGCGGTTATTCTATTGCTCTGATTTATATGCTTTTTATTTATACCTCAAGAATTTACAGGTTTAAAGGGAAAAACTATATCGTTAACCTGGCCAACGCGCTGGTGCTGATTGCTTTTCTTGACCTTTTCCATATTTTAACCTTTAAAGGGATGTCATTAATTGATTTTTACGGGAGCAATGTTGCCCTTCAATTCTGGATTGGAGCTCGTATTCTTGAGTCTGGAGCTTTTCTCCTTTTTATTTTATTCCCGGCCAAGAATTTAAATTTAAATAATATCAGATTTGTTTTTGCCGCCATGGTTCTGTGTATTATTGCATCAATACTAATATTAAAAAATTTTCCCCTATGTTATGTTGATAATTATGGACCTACGAGTTTTAAATTCTGGAGTCAGTTTTCTGTTATTGTTTTGATGGTATTTTCTCTATATTTATTGTTCATTAAAAAGGATGAATTTGAAGATATTTTTTTCAGGTCACTTACGGCAGCAGTTTTTGTTTCAATTGCATGTGAAATTATAATGACTCTTTTTGACGAAAATATTTTTATTACCGGTACTGCGGGTCATTATCTTAAGGCATTATCGTATTATTTTTTATGTCATGGTGTATATGTAACTGGCATTAGAATGCCTGTTGAAAGGTTTATCGAGTCTGATCAGCTGGTAAAGTTTGAAAGGGGTAAAATTTTAAAACTTTTTAATTCAATGAATTGCGGTCTCTGCAGTATAGACATTAAGACCGGTACAATGAAGTTGACCGGCAGGTGGTATAATAACCTCGGGTATAAAGGGGAGGAGTCTGTTGACCGGCTGAGTACCTGGGAAAAACTGATACACCCTGATGATCGGCGTTTACTCGATTATCTCAGAAATGATGATAATTCAGTAATAAATTATGAATTCCGGATGAAAAGCAGTTCCGGAGAATATGAATGGGTTAGTCTGCGCGGTATTGTGACAGAGTCCGGATACACCGGGAAAGAGAGTGAAATTTTCTGTGTTATTATGCTTATATCTGACAGAAAAAAATTTGAGTTTGAACTTCTTGAACAGAAGCGGAAAATTGAGGAAAGTGACAGGCTTAAATCTGCTTTTATTGACAATCTTGGCCATGAAATACGCACACCCCTTGACAGTATTCTCGGTTTCTCCAGAATGCTCAGAGAAAAAGGAGAGGATGCTGCAAAGTCGGGACTGTATCTGGATATAATCGAAAGTTCATCCAGGCAGATATTATCAGTAGTTTCTGATCTTATTGATATTGCCAGAATCGACGAGGGTCAGTTTCAGCTTAATTATGATAGAGTTGATTTAAATCAGTTTATTGATGAGCTTGAGGTTCTGTATAAAATAAGATTAAAGTCTGCAAATAAAGTTCATATAGCATTTCATGTTATAAAGGGCACAACCGGAGATTGCGTGATTATATCAGACAGGTCCAGGTTAAAGCAGATACTTTATAATCTTTTAAATAATTCGATTAAATTTACCCATGCAGGAGAAATAACTCTCAGTTACGAGATTTTTGATGACACTGTAACATTCCGTGTTAATGATACCGGTATAGGGATTGATGATAATAAAAAGGAAATTATTTTTGAAAGATTCAGGCAGGGAGATGAAGGGATATCAAGAACTTATGGAGGGATAGGACTTGGACTCCCTATAGTAAGGGAGCTGGTTCACCTGATGGGCGGAACACTTGGTTTTAATTCAAGTCCTGGTACAGGCTCAGAGTTTTATTTTACAATCCCCCGGAATATTAAAACTGGAGCTGCATTATGAGTATTAAAGATTTCAATTTTGATTTAAAGCAGATAAGGTCTTTTATGGAAGTTGTTAATGAAAAAAGTTTCACTAACGCTTCCCTGAATCTAAAAATCAGCCAGGCTTCTATAAGTCATCAGATTAACCAGATAGAAAAAATGCTGGGCGTTAAGCTGATCCGCAGGAACAGTCAGGATTTTTCATTAACCAGAGAGGGTGAAATCTTCCTTAAGTATTGTGAAAAATTAAAAGGCGATGTGGAAATTCTCAAGAGTGAACTTGAAACAGGTACATTCGGGGGTACTGTTTCAATAATCGCCAGTTCAATTCCCGGAACATATATTGTTCCATCAATTGTTTCAGCTCTTAACAAAGATATTGGCGGGTATTTTTATAAGCTTGAGGTTGGCAACAGCAGGGCGGCTATAGAAAAGATCAAACAGGGCGACGCTGACCTTGCAATTGTCGGAAGGGAGATTAAACATCCTGCGCTTAGTTATAGTGAGCTTGTTAAAGATGAAATTGTACTTGCTGCTCCGTGTTTTGCTCATAAAGCGTAAAAATGTTGGGCTTGTCCGGGTTGGGCACTGGGTTGGCAGCCTGGACTTCGGTCAAAGACAA
>CAYYKZ010000091.1:4981-9032 GCA_964468455.1 uncultured Leptospirales bacterium
CCCATGATAACAAGGGAAGGGGGGTCAGGTACCCGTAATACTGTTGAATCCTACCTGAACAGACTTGGAATTGTTCCTTCAGAACTGAATATAGTCATGGAGTGTTCATCCTCTGAAAGTATGCGTGAAGCTGTTATAAACGGTATAGGTTTTGCCTTCATTTCATCAATGGCCATAACAAGGGATCTGAATTTGAAAAATCTTAGAGTAGCAAAAGTTAAGGGGGTTGAAATTATGCGTCCCTTTTATATTGCTACATCAAATATACGGGCCAGACACGAGCCTTTACGTCATTTTCTTGACTATGCATCAAAATATAAAAAATCGAAATAATTCCATATTCATTTCCTGTCTTCAGACTGCTATTATACCTCATCTCCTGTGTTGTTAAAATTTTAATACATTAAATTTGTAATTGTTTTAAAAATTTGCTTGATTAATAGATAAAGTATTAAAAATATTGATGTTATGCATCAGTATAGTTAAAACTGAATTCAGGGGGGGAACTCCTGATGATATCATTTTCAGCGATCATGGTATTATAATTCAAAAATTCAGATTTGAGGTAAATGCTGATTAAAAAAATAATTATTCGTGAGGTTTTTATGGGGAATTTTTTAGCTTCGCGCAAGGGGATAATCCTTGTGGGACTGGTGATTGGTGTTGTAGCTGTTACCCTTCAGAAACTCGGTAATCCTGCAAATATGGGTATTTGTGTTGCCTGCTTTGAACGGGATATTGCCGGGGCACTTGGTTTGCACAGGGCAGCTGTTGTGCAGTATGTGAGACCTGAGATTATTGGCCTTGTGCTGGGCGCTTTTTTTATTTCGATTTTTACTAAAGAGTATCAGCCGCGGGCCGGTTCATCTACAATCATCAGGTTTTTCCTTGGTGTTTTTGCAATGATTGGAGCGCTTGTTTTTCTTGGATGTCCCTGGAGAGCTCTTTTGAGGTTATCCGGCGGCGACTGGAATGCCATTGTAGGCCTGGCAGGCCTTACGGTTGGAATTGGTGCAGGTGTTTTATTTCTTAAAAACGGTTATAGTCTTGGCAGAAATTATAAGGTTAACAAAGCAGCCGGATGGGTATTTCCCGGCATAATGATTGCTCTTTTTATTATGCTTATTTTTAAATTTAAAGTTTCAGATACAGGCGCGCTTTTTTTCAGCGAAAAGGGTCCTGGAGCGCAGTTTGCTCCGGTTGGGATAAGCCTTGCTGCAGGTCTGTTTATTGGGGCTATTGCCCAGAGGAGCAGATTCTGTACAATGGGTTCAATCCGGGACGTTTTAATGGCAAGAGATTTTCATCTTATGACAGGGATTATAGCTCTGCTTGTTTCCGCAACTGTTATGAATTTAATATACGGGCAGTTTAAATCCGGTTTTGAGTCTCAGCCTATAGCTCATACTGTTCACTTGTGGAATTTTCTCGGCATGGCTCTGGCCGGCCTTGCCTTTGCTCTTGCAGGGGGTTGTCCCGGGAGGCAGCTTATACTTTCAGGTGAAGGTGATTCAGATGCTGCCGTTTTTGTTGTTGGTATGATTGTTGGAGCAGGAATAAGCCACAACTTTTTACTTGCAAGCTCCCCTGCAGGGACAGGCGCATACGGCCCTGCTTCTGTTGTGATAGGGCTTGTTTTCTGCGCTATCATCGGTTTTACCATGAAAGACAAAATGAGTTAAGAAGGAGAGTTCTATGTCAAGTCAAGTAGATGCAAGAGGGCTTTCATGTCCTCAGCCGGTTGTTTTAACACAAAAAGCAATCAAAGAAGGGAAAACCTCTTTTGAAGTTCTTGTAAGCAATGCTGTTTCGAAAGAGAATGTTCTTCGCTGTGTGCAGAATAATAAAATGAAAGCGGAAGTAGTTGAAGACGGTGATGAATTTAAAATAATTGTTTCACAATAATATTTTTTTATTAATGATCAGGGGCTGTCATCTGTCCCTGGTCATTAAATTCATTAAATGCCGCTTATTTCCAATAAAATACTTGTTTTAAAACCGCTTTTTTAATAAACCATTACATAAAGAGATATTTTCCGGGAATTATAATTATGACAGAACATTCAGTTATCCTTTTTTTCTCAAACAGCTACTCCATATGGACATCAAAGGAGCTGAAGAAAAGAGGGATTGACCATAAAATGATACCGGTCCCGCGTCATTTAAGCTCTGACTGCGGTTACTGTGTAAGAATCAATAAAAATGATGTAGAAATGATTCAATCAATTTTAACCGAAAAGGGCATTGAATTTGATGGAATTGTTGCTTTATAATTATGGATCAAAGGGAGGAACATAAATGACAGAAGAAACCTGCAAGCCGCTGAACCTGCAGCGCTTAACCGAATCTGTTACCGGTTCCGGTTGAGCTGCCAAAATAGGTCCGGAGGATCTTTTCAGTGTAATGAATCAGCTTGTAATTCCCTATGACAGCAATGTAATTGTGGGGAGTGACGGCAAGGATGACGCGGGTGTATATCGTGTAAGCGATGATCTGGCACTTGTACAGACACTCGACTTTATTACTCCTGTTTGTGATGACCCTTTCACATTCGGCAGAATAGCAGCGTCAAACAGTCTTTCCGATGTCTATGCCATGGGCGGAATCCCTGTTACTGCCATGAATATTGTTGCATTTCCCACTAATAAGTTTTCACTCTCAATTATGCAGCAGATCCTGGAAGGCGGATTATCTGTTATGAAGGAGGCGGGTGTTCAGCTTTTAGGCGGCCATAGTGTTGAGGACAATGAGTTGAAATACGGACTCTCTGTTACCGGGTATGTTCATCCTTCAAAGGTGATACGAAATAACACAATAAAGGATGGTGATGTTTTAATTCTTACAAAACCCCTTGGTACTGGTGTAATATCCACTGCGCTCAAGGCTGACTTTGCAGACAAGTCTATTATTAATGAATTCCTTGAGTCCATGAGTACACTTAATAAAAGCGCAGCAGAAGTTATGCTCAGGTACAATGTCAGTGCATGTACAGATGTTACAGGCTTCGGCCTTGCAGGGCATCTTATTGAAATGACAGGTGATTCAGCTTTTACAGTTAATATTGATTCAAAGAATCTTCCTCTTCTTGATGGTGCATTGGAGAATGCTGCTATGGGACTTATTCCCGGAGGCCTGTATAGAAACAAAGATTATATTGGCGAAAAATGCATTATAGAAGATTCTGTTTCGCGGGAGCTGGCAGATATTATTTTTGATCCGCAGACTTCAGGGGGGCTTATTATTGCTGTTCCGGAATCTGAGGCACAATTGCTTTTAAAAGATATTAAAGCTTCAGGCAACAGGTGGGCCCGGATTATAGGGAGTGTTGAATCTTCGGATAAACCTGGTATACTGGTCCGCTGAGGATTTATCCGGGGAATTTATCCAGCAGCTTTTTTATGCGCATTATTGATCTGCGGCTTGCATCTGACAGAAATATTGTGTCATTTGTTTTGCCGCTTCCCATATCTCCGGAAAGGGCTTTTATGAATTGAAGCGACTCATCACTGAATTGCTCAATTAAGAAATCCGCTTCTTTTATACCAAGGCTTTTGCCATTAATTTTATTTTTTATTATACTGTAAAACCCGGGTGAATATTTTTTAGCTAATAAATAAATAAGTACCGGTGATAATAAAATGGCATTTGTTTTTGTTATTTTTAAAAGATAGATGAACATGTCAGCATTTATACTGCTCCCCCATGCCATCCACAGAGAGTCAGCAATAAACAGAGCAGTGAAAAATGTAAATTTCCCCTTTGGTATGCCCAACGCTCCAAGCCCTGATGAAATAATTAAAACAAATAATAATAGTATAAGTGTGGTTCCGCCAAGCAGTGAGGAGATTTTTTTAACAGGGGCGGACACTGTTTTTATAAATTTATTTATTGATACAAATAAATCCTTTGTTTCATTAACCGATTCTTTAATATCATTTATTTTTGAACTTATTGTCTCAAAGGGAGCGCTTATACCTGAATGCCATTGAGCGGTGCCTGCTGCATGTGTTAATAGAAGTAAAAAGATAAGTATGAGTGAAATCTTTTTAGC
>CAYYKZ010000092.1:0-7063 GCA_964468455.1 uncultured Leptospirales bacterium
CACAGGAAAATCTTAATGAACGTTATGCTAATTTCTACGCAAAAACACGTGATTCCTTTATTCAGAGACATGTTGCTATTTTTAAAGGTTTGATGGTAAACAGAAAAGATTCAGAACTCAAAGTTGATCGAAGACCTATTCCAAAACCTCTTAACTACAATGGCCCTACAAAATATTTCACTTCTGTTGTAGGCAAAACAAAAGATGGAATGATTTATTTTGCACAGGATGCTGATGGAGATGGAATTACTGAAACATTAACAGTGAACCTGCCTGACGGATTCCACTGGGGATATAAATCCGGGCCTAATATTGTTTTTATTTACCAGAATAAACAGGAAAACATAAAAGAAATAATAGGCAATCTTACCAAATTCGCTTTTGAAGGGACACCTGAAGAAGATAAAATTATTGAAAAGCAGTTCGATCAGCTGGATGTGGAAATTCCGGAACTCATGGATGACCTTATACAGATGGATCTTGAAACCAAAAGAGTCCTTGATCAGGCAAAAGAATAAACCTGAAAAGCAGATATAACATTAAAAAAACCGGTAATAAATACCGGTTTTTTTGTGCTAATTCATAACTGCTTATTACTTGAGAGTTTAGCTGCCCTTACGTGAACATCCTGCACAGAAAATTCAAAGATTGACATAAATACTTCAGCGAGCCCACCCGGGTAGACGGCTGTAAAAAATTATGATATAAATCCCTGAAATCCGGGAAAAACCTTACTTTATTATTGAAATAAAAAATTCATCGGAATAACTGCTTTTTATATGATGACGCCTTAAACAGAAATTATCTCGCGTAATTATATTAGGGCCGTAATCTGTTGAAAAAACTTTTTTATATCCCGCCATTTTAGCAAGCTCAAGAATATCAAGATTGTATCTCCCATAAGGAAAAGCAAAGTAATCAATATCCTTGCCAAGATTCTTTTCCATTAGAGCTTTAGAAAGATAAAGCTCTTCATAAAGCTTTTTACCGGAACTCCAGGTTCCATCAATATTTACAGCAGAGAGATCACTATGACTTATGGAATGACACTGAATATCAATTCCGTTTTCATCCATTTCCCGGAGCATTCTCCAGTCAAGCCCCCCTCTGCCCGGCCTGTTTATCCCGTCAGTATAAACAAAAAGGGTAACCGGATACCTGTATTCCTTTATGACCGGCAGAAGAATACGATACATAGAAAGGTAATCATCGTCAAAGGTGATAACCAGAGATTTTTTTCTTTCAGTCTCTGCATTTACACCCCCATGTGTAAGTTCTGAAAGGGAAATAACTGTTATTCCCTGTTCCTTTATTATTCTGAAATGACGCAGTAATGATTCTTTCTTTACTGAAAATGGACTTTTTACAGGGCTGCCATCTTCAACAATATTATGATAAAGAAGCACAGGTACAGAGGAAAGCCTGTCATATTTCTCTGCATCATCTTTCTGCCAATTGATTTTAACAGCCCTGACCGGGGAGAAATCAAAAAAGAAAATTGCCAGCAGCATAAGCTCTGCTGCAATTAAAACAACGATAAGTGTATTTATCCTTTTCATAAAAATTTATTATAATCTGCCCTGATCTTTTACCACTCTTTTTTTAATTATATATATATCTATTACATAGAGAAATTGTTATAAAAATTACAGTAATTATAACTAAAGATATATTTCAGTGTAATTATGCTGTATTCTAATATCCCCGCCGCCTTCGGCGGCGGGGATATTAGAAACTTTTATTTAAATAAAAGTTAAGGAATTAACATTGAAACAAAATTATGTATTTATAATAAATCTTTTATTCAGGATCTGAATCAGCCTGAAAGCGGTTTCTTTTAGAGCTTATCCCGATGCAGTAAAAAAAGTTTATTAAATAATAAAAAATTATTATTGAAATATTCAGCAATTATGTTAATTATAATTTATAAGACATAACAACCGGAGACAGAAATGATTAAATTCACTAAAATGCATGGAACAGGAAACGACTATATATATATAGATGACAGAAAAGACACCATAAAAAATCCTTCAAAGCTTGCAATAGAGATGAGCAACAGGAACTTCGGAGTGGGATCTGACGGGCTTATCCTTATTCTTAAATCAAAAGAAGCAGATTTTAAAATGAGGATGTTTAATTCTGACGGCAGTGAAGCTGAAATGTGCGGGAACGGAATAAGATGTTTTGCAAAATATGCATATGACCATAAACTTACTGAAAAAAAAGAAATATCCATAGAAACCGGCGGAGGAATAAAAGACCTCAAACTTAAGCTTAAAAATGACCTTGTCGATTCTGTTACTGTAAATATGGGTGAGCCAATACTGCAGAGAGAAAGAATCCCCATGCTTGGAGAATCGGGCATGGTAATCAATGAGAATCTCCACCTTCCTGACGGTATTGATTTTACTATAACCTCGGTTTCAATGGGAAATCCTCATGTAGTTATATTTGTAGAGGATGTGGAGAATTTCCCGGTTGCTAAATACGGTCCCATGATTGAAAACAGCGACCAGTTCCCGCAAAAAACCAATGTTGAATTTGTTCAGATTGTCAGTCCCACCGAGGTTATACAGCGAACCTGGGAAAGAGGGAGCGGGGAAACCCTCTCATGCGGCACTGGAGCTTCTGCAGTTACTGTTGCCGGGGTTCTTACAAAAGAAACTGAAAGAAAAATTACCATACACCTTAGAGGCGGTGATCTGAAAACAGAATGGGACGAAAAGGATAATCATGTTTATATGACAGGCCCGGCTGTTGAAGTATTTAAAGGGGAATGGCCGATTTAATAGGATTTATAAAATAAAAAACGGCCATGAATCTGTTTTTGCCAGATATTATATTTCCCAGAGTTTTCTGAATGGAACACCCTTTTCAAGGATCATTACTTTCCTGATTTCAGGAACATTTTCCAGTATTGTTTTTTCAAGAGATTCCCTGAAAAGAGCTTCTGAATTCTTTACTACTATGATGTCTTTCCCCAGAACTGCAGGCATAAGGTCTATTGCACAGATTTTGCCATCACCAGATTCTGTATCGGTTATCCATATTTTTTTTATTGTATATTTCACCGGTACATTAAGCGCAGTATTTTCATAATACGACCCTGCAGCAACAAGTGAAAAAAGTTTTTTTATAAGCACTTCCTCTTCAAGATTATTATGGATTTCTCTGCTTTCACTTATTATTTCTGCAGCTCCTTCTGAAGGTATATATATATTAATTTTCACCTTATCTTCCACAACCGGGATTGAAGGGAAAATATCGAATATATTGCTTTCAACATGATAGCTGAACATTACATAATCAAGGAATAAAACAGAAGATAAAGCCAGAACAGCAATGCGGATTTTTTCCTTTTTTTCCTTTGAATTATATTCATCCTTAATTTTAACACATTTTTCCTTAAAAGATAAAATTATTCCTTTAAATTCAGCTGATATACCCATTTATTATTTCCTTCTCAATTCTATTAAATAGCTGTCACATAAAAAGCAAACCAGTCATGTAAATCAAGGATTTTTTTATCCATCCGTGGTATTATTGATTACTGTTCTAATCTGCTTCTAATTTATCATCTGATTATATTCTTTAATAAAATCAGCAATACCGTCACATATACCTTTTGTCACCCTATCCTGATGATCCGCCCTTTTCAGAAACGAAGCCTCCTTTGAGTTAGTAATAAATCCGACCTCCACCAGTACTGCAGGCATCAAAGCTCCCCGTAAAACAAAAAAATCCGCTCTCTGAACACCGCGCGACCTGAAATTTTTAATATTCCTATCCATATTTTTCTGAATTGATTCAGCTAAAAGAGCACTTTCCCTCTGAATCTGAGTTGTCATCATCAATGCTTCTATCTGATCAACATCATCATATTTTTCCCTGCCGTCTGATTTTCTCTCAAGAATAACAACGTTGTTTTCCAGAGCAGCGGTTTTTCTGGCCTCCTCATTTGTAGGGTTCTGTGAAAGATAATAGGTTTCAAAACCGGATATTTTAGAAGAAATAGAGGCATTCACATGAATACTGATAAATAAACCGTTATTGCCTTTTTTCAACTCCCTGTTTGCAATTTCCGTACGTTCCGCAAGTTCAATAAAAACATCTTTATTTCTTGTAACTTTTATTTTTATCCCTTTCAATCTGGTTTTCAGCATTTTTTCAACCCGCCTGGAAAGCTGAAGAGTTAAACCTTTTTCCTGCAGCCCCCCTTTCCCTATGGCTCCCGGATCTTTCCCCCCATGACCCGGATCAATAATGATAAACCCGATTTTTTCACGCGGCCGGATATTTCCCTTTTCAGGCTGGCGAGTTCCTCCAGGTGAAGAATTATCATTAATACCGCCTGATGCCGAATTTGAATTCAGAACAATTCTGCTTCCGGTTATTTCCGCTTTTATTCCGGCAAAAAATGAATCTATTATCATCATGGCACCATCTGCAGGTATATATATACCTCCCTTCCATCTGAGCACAGGGTCATCAAGGCTGATAATACGGTTATCAACAATCAGAAGAGAATATCCTGCTTTATAAACCACATAATGACTTTTATAATAAAGACGCCCCTTTTGAAAAGTTACGTCAAAGCTGTTTTCTATTTTAAATTCATCAATGAAATGATAAAGCGGAACATAGTTTCGACCGCCGATTTTTACAACCGGGATACCCTTTGCAGCAATGGCATGGCTAAAAAAAAGCGGAATGATAATAAAAAATAAAATTATTTTAATATAGCTTGTTTTTATCCGGGACTGCGGAGATCTTGTCATATATTTTTGACCGGAAACACCTCTGATATATGGTGCTGTTTTTAATTAATGCTGAATCTTATGTAAAATATAATCTTTATGCGACATAAACATTACATTAGCAATCTTAATGATAGAGTCAAGGTTTTTTTAGCTCTCTTTTTTTGCAATACCTGCTTTGCTGATTTATTAAATATTTTTTATTGACAAGCCTGTTCCCCTGCTTTTCATCAAAAAAATATTTAAAGTTGTTTTATTTTTAAGACTGATTATATATGCTTAAAAGCAGTTTTAATTCCTTAACTATTATTTAGAATAAAATGCTGTATACCTTCAGGTAATTTATCAGAGGGGATATTGGAAGCAGCATTATTATACTAAAAATGTCTTCAGGAGTTATTACTGGATTAAAATATACATTAAAATAATGGTTGTAGAGATGATGAAAAAATATAAAATTTCCTTCTTTCTGCTGAGTATAGCACTTATGTCATTATTATACTGCGGAAATAACGATGATAAGACAATTATAACATCCGGGCAAGATGCAAAAGCGGAAAAAAATAAAACCGGTGTTATTCTTACTCAGGATACAGCACTTAGAATAGATCCTCTGATTTTTTCAGCAAGAATTACACAAATGAATAAAGGCCAGATTGTCGAGGTTCTTGATAGATCATCAGAAGAGAAAACAATAGCAGGCAGCACTGATTACTGGTATAAAATAAAACTCGAAAACCGCATCACAGGATGGACTTTCGGGAAACATATTAAAGTCCTTGATTCATCCGGAAAAGAGGCTGTAGATTCATATCTTGGTAAATTCTGGGAAAAAGAAACTGAGGAACTGAGTAAGGAGCTTCACGGGAAGTGGTGGAGTATAAACAGATACGGTGATTTTACGAACCATGCTCTTGAAATACATAAGGACGGGCAATACAAGTCCTATTTCAAAGGCGGCGGAAAGCCGATAGAGGGTGTTTATAATTTTGATTTTAACAAGAACATGGTTATCTTTCTATCAGGTACAACATTCAAAAACGATCTCCACTACACAAAAAAGGGAAATATCTATTCACTATCAATTGAGAATGACAAAGATGAAATCCGCTTTAAGAAAATAAATATTAACCCGTCTTCTGATGTGGAAGAAGTTCAAAATAATAATGAAGAACAAACGACAGGTAATCAGGAAGATGAAAGTTAGATTAAATAAATATCTCAACCTCTGCGGCCTTGGCTCACGCAGAAAAGTTGAAGAGCTTGTAACAGGCGGAAGAGTAACTGTAAACAACCGGAAAGTTACCGATCTTGCTACAACAATTGACACTGATACAGACCAGGTAAAACTTGACGGCTCTGCGGTTAAAACACATAATAAAGAACTGACAATAATCCTTAACAAACCTAAAGGTTACATTACCACAATGAGTGATGAGAAGGGAAGGCCTACTGTCATGGCCCTTATCCCGGAAAAATATATCAAAGCCGGGGTTGTGCCTGTAGGGCGGCTTGACAAGGATACTGAAGGGCTTCTTCTCCTTACCAATGATGGAGACATGTCCTACCGGCTCACAAGACCTGATTTTAAAGTAAGTAAAGAATATATTGTTGAACTTGACAAGCCTCTTGAAGAACTGGACAAAAAACGCATTGAAAAAGGATTTTTTGTTCACCAGATAAAAATTAAAACCCGCCCTGCTATAGTTACAATTGCAGACAAAACAGGAAGATATGTAAAAGTAATTATATCAGAAGGGAAAAAACGTCAGATCAGATATACCTTCAAAAACCTGGGATATAAAGTATTGAAGCTTAAGAGGACAGGTTACGGCCCCCTTACGCTGGGGAGACTTCATAAAGGGGATCACAGGGAACTTAAAGCAAATGAACTTAAACTGCTTAAAAAATCGGCAGGTTTCTCTTAAATCAAACATCAAAAACAGGAATCAGTGATATATTGATAATAAAGAACCCCGCAAAAGCGGGGTTCTTTATTATCAATACAAAATACTTAACGTTATATACCTCAGAAAATGATTAGAAAAACCATTTTACTTCTTTGTTCCCTTCTTTGGTGCAGCAGGCTTTTTAGCTGTACTTTTTTTACCTGAAGCAGGTTTCTTTGCTGCTGCAGTTTTAGGTTTAGCAGCTGCTTTTTTTGCCGCAGGTTTTGCAGCCGCTTTTTTAGCAGCAGGCTTTTTTGCAGCTGTTTTTTTCGCCGCAGGTTTTGCAGCTTTAGATGTGACTGCTTTTTTTGCCGGAGCTTTCTTTGCAGTTCCCTTTGAGGGTACAGTTTTTTT
>CAYYKZ010000092.1:7163-9025 GCA_964468455.1 uncultured Leptospirales bacterium
CTGCTTTTTTTGCCGGAGCTTTCTTTGCAGTTCCCTTTGAGGGTACAGTTTTTTTAGAACCGCCAATCTGTTTTAATATCCATGCAGTCACATCTTTAAGAGCTTTGTCTCTGTCCTGTTCAGGCTCATTTATCACTTCATGATAAAAACCGTCATATAAGAAAAGATCTTTCTCAGATGAACCGGCTTTTGAATAAAATTCCTCTGATGCCTTATGATCAGCAATTTTATCGCCTTTACCATGAAAAACAAGTAAGGGCTTTTTAAGAGATGAGGCATTTGCCAGACACTCTTCACCCGCTTTCATAAACTCAATATACCATCTTGCTGAAACCTTGCCATGCACCATGGGATCATCATCATATGCCTTAACAACTTCACTATCACGGGAAATATCCGTTGATGGAAGACCTGTGGGCATTGAAAGAGACCCTATCCTTGCTGAGAAAAAAGCTGCTACAGACTTTTTCCATCCGGGAACTGAAAAAGCAGGAGCAAATCCGGGTGATGAAAGAACAACAATTGAAGGATCATCCTGATAGGTGAGAGCATATTTTGCTGAAATAACCCCTCCCATACTATGGCCGTATAAAACCAGGGGAAGTCCTCTGTTCTCTTCTTTTACATACTCCACAAAAAGCTTCAGGTCATAGACATAATCCATAAATGAATCAACATGCCCTCTCTTGCCATGTGATTTCCCATGACCGCGATGATCTATAGCAAAAACTGATATCCCCTTACCCTGAAGAGCGTTTAAAAGATTATTGTAACGTCCTGAATGTTCACCAACACCGTGAACCAGTACAAGTGCGGCCTTAGCCTTTTGCGCAACCCACTTCTGAAAAAAAATCTCTACCCCCCCTTTACCAGAGAAAGTACCTGTATCGTGACTGTATGATTCCATAAAAACTCTCCTTAAAATATTCCAGTATTTATTCATACCCTGAATATAAAATTATAACTTTGTCAATTATTTATCAGAAACTTAAAATTAAATAAGTATTTATTTCTGAATTTTAAAAAAAATTATTTCCCATACCATTATTTCAGCAATTAAACACTCCGGTCATCTTAAAAAAAAAGCGGGGTAGGAAACTGAAAATTAATTATGCTTTTTGGCTGTTCCTTTTAAAAACTGCCGGATAACAGGTATATCTGAACTCCTCACTTCATCCGGCGTGCCTGTAAAAATTATTTCACCTTCATAAATCATGGCGATTCTGTCCGCAATTTCAAGCGCTGACTTCATGTCATGTGTAACAACTATTGAAGTGATGCCGAATTTATCTCTCATATCAAGAATAAGTCTGTCTACAGATCCTGCAGTAATAGGATCAACACCTGTTGTAGGCTCATCATAAAGCATTATTTCCGGATGCATGACAATTGCTCTGGCAAGGCCTACCCTTTTCTGCATACCCCCTGATATTTCAGAAGGGCGTCTGCTCCCTATATCTCCAAGTCCGACCTGCCCCAGCATATCTTTTACTGTTAGAGCAATATCCTCCTCAGACATTTTTTTTCTTCTAAGCCCGAAAGCAATATTTTCAAAAACATTCATTGAGTCAAAAAGTGCTGCTCCCTGAAACAGTATCCCGTATTTACTGACAATAGATCTGCGTATTTCATCATCAGCGTCTGTAAAATTAATACCGTCCACAAAAATTTCACCTGAATCGGGGCTTAAAATTCCGACCAGATGTTTCATAACAACTGATTTGCCTGTACCGCTTTTCCCGATAACGCAAAGAACTTCACCTTCCATAACATCAAGAGTTACACCGCGGAGAATAGTATTTTCACCAAATGATTTATGGAGATCCTTTATGGATATTTTTGCTGAAAAATTCGGAATCAAA
>CAYYKZ010000093.1:0-8808 GCA_964468455.1 uncultured Leptospirales bacterium
ATGAACAGGTGGTAAGCCTGGTTATACTGAAATCAATGATGCAGGCATTTTACGGACCTGAACCGCTGGGGCATTTCGGCCTGGGGTTTACAGACTACACACATTTTACCTCCCCGATAAGGAGATACCCTGACCTGGTGGTTCACCGCTGTTTAAAATCACTTATTGATTCCTCATCTCCCCCGTATAACATGCAGCAGCTTCTTGAGGCTGGTGAAAAATCTTCAACAATGGAAAGGATTGCTCAGAAAGGTGAACGGGATCTGATAAAAATTAAATCGTGCCGAATTCTTAAAGACAGCATAGGGCATGAGTTTGAAGCGGTAATTAGCGGCATGACAAAATTCGGCCTTTTTGTTTCCCTTGTTGAAATGCCCATTGAAGGGATGATCCCACTTAAAAATCTTAAAGACGATTATTATAATTTAAACGAAGACAATTACACCGTGACAGGGAAGCGTACCGGCCGGGTATTCAAGCTTGGAGATAAATTAAAGGTTAAACTTGTTCAGGCAGACATTGAAACATTAAGAATAGATTTTATACCTGTAAAAACCGGCAGGAGGAAATAAGATTCAGTGTTAATTCCGCAGCTATAATCACAATAAATTTCCCCGATATTCTGCTTGTAAAATAAAGCCCGATTATCAGAGAATGCGGAACTGTGCAAAAATATATCTTTAAAATTATTACTTGATGAAATTTGTAATTCACTACCATTTTACTGATGTAAACCATTTTGATTTTATGCTTGAGAAGGAAGATGCTCTTCTAACATGGCGTATTGCAGATGATATCTTTGAAGATTTCAGAAAAGGTATTACTGTAGAAGCTTTAAAAATTAATAACCACCGGAAAGAATACCTTCAATTCCAGGGCCCCATAAACTGCGGAAGAGGATCTGTAAAACTAATTGATTCAGGAAGCTATGAGATGACAGACGAAGGTTCTTTCTTCCTGTCTGGAAAAAAAATTTACGGTAAAGTTAACATAACAAATAAAGATAATTCAGGTAAAATATTTCTTTTTACCTACAAAAAATCATTATTACATAATTGCGATAAAAAAGAGGTGAATTAAAACTTATGAAACAGGCGGCTATAATAGGAGCAACCGGATTTGGAGGCCTTGGTCTCATCGATCTTCTTTCCTCTCATCCGGAGATAAATATAAAATCATTATCAGCAATTGATTGTGGTAAAAAAATTTCAGAGATGTACCCCCACCTTGAGGGAGTATGCGACCTTATGGTTGATAGCCCCGATGAAGCCTGCATTGACAATATCGATATTGTTTTTTTTGCCACACCTGACCAGGTGGGTATGAGTATTATAAAAAAATATTACGAAAAAAAAATACCTGTAATAGACTTCAGCGGAGATTTCAGATTCAGCAGTATTGATGACTATTCTGTTTACGCTGAAAACAAGGGTATGAACACTCTGCATAAATCACCGGATCTTTTAAAAGAGTCTGTATACGGGCTGCCTGAAAAATACCGTGAACAGATAAAAAGTGCTCCGGTAATTGGGAATCCCGGCTGTTTTGCAACAGCAATGATTCTTGCTCTTTTACCTCTATCCGAAGCCGGTGAAATAATCGGAAATACAATTATATGTGATGGTAAAACCGGAGTTTCAGGAGCAGGGATTAATCCGGGGAAAGCAAATTCCTATCCCTTAAGATATGAAGCAGCAAATTCATATAAAGAAGGTAAACACCAGCACCTTGTAGAAGTGGAAAACATTATTAAAAATACCGACGGCCAATCGGGAAGTATTTTTTTTGTACCTCAGATTATACCAATGACCAGAGGTATTATTGTTACTTCATACCTTGATATAAAATCAGATCTGGATAACAGGGCTATCATTGAAATCTATAAAGATTATTACAGGGAATCACCCTTTGTCATTATAACAGAAAACTCTCCATCAACAGCTGAGGTGCGCGGTACAAACAGATGTGTTATTAAGCCGATTCGCGACAAACGAACAGGAAAAGTACTAATCATTTCAGTTATAGATAATTTAATGAAGGGACAATCGGGAAATGCTGTGCAGAATGCTAATATTCGTCTCGGTTTTGAAGAAACAGCGGGGCTTAAGATTACTCCCATTTACCCCTAAATTCTGTTGACAGATAAAAAAAAATTTAACTATATTGCTTAATTCTCAATTTTTTGTTAACGATGTTTTTTTATTATTTTTTAAATAAGTTACAGAATTATAACTATTGATAGAAATTATAAAAGGTGACGGGTTACTAAATGTCAAAAAGAATCAAAAAGGGAATAGTTGCCTCTCCAGGAATTAAAATCGGGAAGGCCTTTGTCTTTCATGGAAGCGAAGTAAAAATCCCTATGTATGAAATTAACAGCGATAAAATCAATGATGAAATTGCCCGGTTTGACGAGGCCCTGACCAGAACTAAAAATGAAATAACTGAAATACAGACAAAGGTATCAACTGAAAAGTTTTCTGATTTAGCTGAAATTTTTTCTACACACATTATGGCCCTTGAAGATCCAATCTTTACAGGAAGAGCCCGTGAAAAAATTAAAGAAGAAAAAAGAAATGCTGAATGGGTTATAAATGATTTATCAATAGAACTGATCAATACTCTCAGCCAGATTGATGATGAATACCTTAAAGAGCGGATAATAGACATATCAGACATTAACAAAAGGCTAATAGGTAATCTGCAGAAAATTGAAAAAAGGGATATGTCCGATATACACGAAGATGGAATTATTTTTGCGCCGGATATCACTCCATCTGAAACTGCACTCTTAAACAGAAACCATGTAATGGCTTTTGTCACAGACCATGGCGGGAAAACATCCCATACTGCTATTATGGCAAGATCCATGGACATACCCGCAATCGTAGGTATGGATGACATTACTTCATATGTAAAAACCGGGGATCTTGTAATAGTTGATGCTCTCCATGGGGAAATAATAATTCATCCCACTGAAAGTGAGATAGAAGAATATATAAAATATCAGAAAGATGTTCTTGAGCTTGAAAGAGAACTGGCTAAACTTACAAATCTTCCATCCAGAACTATTGATAATGAAGAGATAGGTATATTCGGGAACATTGAAATACCTGATGAAATGAATATAATAAAATCACATGGGGCACAGGGTATTGGTCTTTTCAGATCTGAATTTCTTTTTCTTAACAAGGATCTGCCTGATGAAGAGGAACAGTACAGACAATTCAGGAAAGTAATAGATTTTTTCTCTCCATATCCTGTTACAATAAGGACACTGGACTTTGGCGGTGATAAAATTTACAGTTTTACAAAATCCCTTCCTGAAATCAATCCCTTTCTGGGGTGCAGATCAATCCGGTTCAGTTTAAAAAATCCAGACCTCTTTACAACTCAGCTTCGTGCCATCCTGAGGGCCAGTGCCCATGGCGCTGTACAGATAATGTTTCCCATGATATCAACACTTGATGAACTCCTCACCGTTAAGGAATACCTGAAAAAAACTATGGCTCAACTTGAAAAAGAGGGTATACCATACGATAAAAATATTCCTACAGGGATAATGGTAGAAGTACCTTCAGCAGTAATCAGCGCTGACTTACTGGCACCTCATGTTGATTTCTTTTCAGTAGGCACAAATGATCTGGTCCAGTATATACTGGCAGTAGACAGAGGAAATGAAAAAGTTGCAGATCTTTATAATCCTCTTGATATTTCTGTTCTAAGATATTTGAAGCACATGTCGGATATATCAAAAAATCATTCTGTTAACATATCGATATGCGGTGAGATCGCCGGGGAACCCTATTATACAATGCTTCTTTTAGGCCTGGGCTATAGAAATCTTTCCATGAGTTCAAAGTATATGTACCAGGTAAAAAAAATAGTCAGATCTGTTAATATAAGTGAATGCGAAGAACTTGCATCAAATCTTTTATCAAAAACTTTAACAAGAGATATTGAAGCAGAACTTAAAAAACAGATGAAGGGCAGATTTCCGGATATTATTTTCTGATGAAGCTTTACAAGGAACTTGCAGAATACTACTTTGCCATCGAGTCTGAACATAGAAATGTTGAAAATGACATAAATCTTGTCAGATCTCATCTTGAAAATTATACTAATCCATCAATACTTGACCTGGGGTGCGGAACAGGTGAACATTTAAACATACTAAGCAAAGACTGTTCATCCTGTACCGGTATAGATAACAGTATTGAAATGCTTAACATTGCCAGAGAACGCTTCCCCGGCAAAATCCAGTTTATCCGGAAAAACTTCAGGAATTTTGACTTTTACAATGAATTTGATCTTGTCATTTCTCTATTCGGCTCCATGGTTTACCTTGTTAATGACAGAGATGTTGATACTTTTTTCTGGAATACCTGGAGAGCATTAAAGCCCGGCGGCACCGGCATCTTTGAAGTCTGGAATTCCCTCCCTGTAAAAAAAATAAAAAACAAACCTCTTTCTCTGGTTTCAAAAACAAAATATGAAAATAAAATAATAGAAAGAGAACGGGGATTTGATCTTATTGAAGATTCCTCAAGAACAATAGCTGAAGTCAAGTACAGATATCATATCCACGGGCCCGAAGGTACGGATGTTGTAAACGACGTTCATATAATGAGGGCATTTGAGCTTAATGAAATACTAAAATTTGTAAAAGAAAACGGTTTAGCTGTAAAAAATATTTATGCTAATTCCTCAAAAGAACCTTTTAATGAAAACTCCAACAAAATTCTGATTATCTTCAGTAAAACTGTATAAAAAAAGACTCTGCCTTTTAAAGCAGAGTCCTGTTTTATATTCGGTTATACTAATACTTTACATTGTAACAGGTTTATCACCCTTAACTGAATCCTGGATATCTATTTTCCATTCATCAAAGGTTTCTTTCCATCTGTTATATAAATCTTTTGTGGTATTCAGATCCTTGAAAAATTTTTCCGGGCTTTCAAGAGCAAGAAAAAACACTTCCTCCACGGTGCTGACAGGATGAAAAATCATGCTTTCCTTTACATAATCAGGAATTTTATATAGATCCTTAAAATTCTCCTTCGGAATTATCAGATGCTTTATCTGAGCTCTATGTGCGGCAAGAACCTTTTCCTTAACCCCGCCTATGGGGAGAACCTTTCCCCTCAGGGTTATTTCACCAGTCATTGCAACATCACGTCTGACAGGAATTTTACTATAAAGGGATGCCATTACTGTTGCCATCGTAATCCCTGCTGAGGGGCCATCCTTCGGTATTGCCCCTTCAGGAACGTGAAGGTGAATGTCAAAATTTTTAAAAATATCTTCTTCTATATTAAAAAACTGCTGATTGGCACGTATAAAAGTATATGCAGCCTGTGCAGATTCCTGCATAACCTCTCCAAGCTTACCGGTCAGTTTAAGATCGCCTTTCCCTTTTATTAAAGACGCTTCCATGTGAAGTATCTCGCCACCAACCTCAGTCCATGCAAGGCCTGTAGCAAAACCGATTTCACTATTATCTTCTTTAACACCATACTTAAATCTGGTTGGCCCAAGATATTTCTGAATAACTTCCTCGTTGATTACCTTTTTAAAGCCTTCTTCATTTTCAACAGCTTCGCGGGCTACTTTCCTGCATATTTTTGCAATAACTCTTTCAAGACTTCTTACACCGGCTTCCCTGGTATAATGTCTTATAACAAAAAGCATCGATTCTTCAGAAAACTCAATATTTTCCTGTTTAAGCCCGTTTTCTTCAATCTGCTTGTTTAACAAAAAGTCTATTGCAATTCGCAGTTTTTCAGGTTCAGTGTAGCTTGACAGCTCAATAATTTCCATCCTGTCCTGAAGCGGAACAGGAATATTGTGCTGAACATTAGCAGTAGTTATAAACATTACATCTGAAAGATTATAGGAGACTTCCATATAATGATCCAGAAATGAATTGTTCTGCTCCGGATCAAGTACCTCAAGAAGTGCTGAGGAAGGATCACCTCTGAAATCCATAGACATCTTATCAATCTCATCAAGAAGAATTACAGGATTTACTGTTCCGGCTTTTTTCAGCATCTGAATTATTCTTCCAGGAAGAGCACCTACGTATGTCCGCCTGTGTCCCCGGATCTCTGCCTCGTCTCTTACTCCGCCAAGAGACATGCGTACAAATTTCCTGTTAAGTGCCCTCGCTACTGAACGCCCCAGAGAAGTTTTACCCACACCCGGAGGTCCAACAAAACAGAGAATAGGCCCTTTAAGCTTTTTGGAAAGCTTATTAACTGCAATATATTCAATGATACGCTCTTTAACTTCTTCAAGTCCGTAATGGTCTTCATTTAAGATATCAAAAGCTTCTTCAATCTTATTTATATCCTCGGTTTTTTTTGTCCAGGGAACATCACGGAGCCATTCAATATAATTTCTTACCACAGCTGATTCAGCAGACATGGGGGGCATCTTTTCCAGGCGCTTAAGCTCCTGCAGCGCCTTGGTTTTTGCTTCCTCGCTCATCCCTGTTTCATCAATGGATTTTTTCAACTCAGCTATTTCATCAACCTCGCCTTCTCCCTGGCCGAGTTCTTTTTTAATTACTTTCATCTGCTCATTGAGATAGTATTCCTTCTGGGTCTTTTCCATCTGCTTGCGGACCTGGCCCTGAATTTTTTTCTCAATATACATTACTTCTATTTCGCCATTAATCAGTTCGATTAAACGATTAATTCGGTCTACAGGACTTCCCAGATCCAGAAGTGACTGCTTGTATTCAACTCTCATTTCAATATGAGAAGCAACCACATCTGTAAACTGTGATAAATCATCTATACTTTCAGCAGATGTAAGCGCCTCTTTAGGCACCTTTTTGTTAAGCTTTATATATTTTTCAAAAACATCGAGTAAAGCCCGCCGTAATCCGTCAGTATCCGGGCCTGCCTCAATCTGCCTTTCAATTCTTTTAATTCCTGTTGAAACATATGTATCATTATCTTCGTAGTCCGATACATAGCATCTTGAAATACCTTCAACCAGAACCTTGATTGTCCCGTCAGGGAGTTTAAGAAGCTGAAGAATTTCAGCAACAGTCCCGACATCATAAAGGTCTTCTCTTTCCGGAGATGAATTCTGTGCATCTGTCTGTGTAAGAAGAACAATAAGACGCTCATCCTTCATTGCCACGTCAAGCGCGTTAACAGACTTATCTCTACCCACGAAAAGAGGTATTACCATATAAGGGAAAACAACTACATCCCTTAATGGAAGAAGAGGGTATTTTTTATCAAAATTTATTACTTTGTTTGTCATTATTTCCCCTGATGAATGGTTATGCCGTCTTTTCCTTTTTGTTATACTTAATTTCAGGGCCTTTGACCTTCATAACCATATCTTTTGTTATTACTACCTTCTGGATATCACTGTCAGACGGGATATCATACATAAGGTCAAGCATAAGACTTTCCAGAACAGACCTGAGCCCCCTGGCCCCGGTTTTTCTTTCCATTGAAATATTGGCTATTTCAACAATTGCGTCTTCCTCAAATTCAAGTTCGATATCTTCAAATGAAAATATTTTCTGATACTGCTTCACAAGGGCGTTTTTTGGTTCTCGTAAAATTTTAACAAGAGCCTCTCTGTCAAGCTCCTGAAGATGGGCAATAACCGGCACACGCCCCACAAACTCCGGAATAAGCCCGTACCTGATGAAATCTTCAGGAGAAAGATGCTGTGCAATATCTGTCTGCTCTATTTCCTTATGAGACTGAATTTTCGCGCCAAAACCCATTGACTTGTTTCCAATTCTGGCCTGAACTATTTTATCAAGACCTATAAAAGCCCCGCCAAGAATAAAAAGAATATTCTTGGTATCTATTGAAATAAACTCCTGGTGCGGATGCTTACGCCCGCCCTGAGGAGGCACATTAGCGGTGGTACCTTCGATCATTTTCAAAAGTGCCTGCTGTACACCTTCACCGGAAACATCTCTTGTAATTGACGGGTTTTCCGATTTTCTTGAAATTTTATCTATTTCATCTATATAGATAATCCCTATTTCAGCTTTTTTAATATCTCCGTCAGCATTCTGTATAAGCCTTAAAAGAATATTCTCTACATCCTCACCAACATATCCAGCCTCAGTCAGTGATGTAGCATCAGCTATTGCAAAGGGTACTCTTAGAAATTTAGCCAGGGTCTGGGCAAGAAGTGTTTT
This sequence comes from uncultured Leptospirales bacterium, assembly GCA_964468455.1. Lineage (GTDB taxonomy): Bacteria > Spirochaetota > UBA4802 > UBA4802 > UBA5550 > JBBAGC01. Next base: position 8,183 of record CAYYKZ010000093.1, read on the forward strand.
TCCTGAACCTGTTGGCCCGGCAAGAAGTATATTGCTTTTTTCAAGCTCTACGTCATTTTTTGCTATATTTTTATTTGAAAAAATTCTTTTGTAATGATTATAAACCGCTACAGCAAGAATTTTCTTCGCCTCATCCTGACCTATTACATACTGATCAAGTACTTCCTTTATTTCTCTGGGACGGGGAAGAGAATCGAAGTCATTCTCAAACTCACTTCCAGCCTCTTCTATAAGTATTTCATTACATAATTCAATACATTCGTCGCAGATGTATACGTCCGGACCAGCAACAAGTTTCTTAACTATTTCCTGACTTTTTCCGCAAAATGAACACAAAAGCGGTGTTTCCTCTTGATTCTTTTTTTTAACAGTCATGATTTCTCCTAACTTTCAACTCTTTCAACGACTTTATCAATAAGCCCGTATGAAACAGCCTCTTGGGCACTCATGAAATTATCACGATCCATATCCTTCTCAATAATTTCAATATCCTTTCCTGTATGCCTGCTGTATATTCCATTCAAAGTCTTTTTAACTTTGCCTATTTCCTTTGCGTGTATTTCAATATCAGCAGATTGTTATTAGTTAAAGTCGTTTTTCTTAAAACGTATCAATCCTTTATTTTA
>CAYYKZ010000094.1:0-8707 GCA_964468455.1 uncultured Leptospirales bacterium
TTCTATTATTGAATCCTTCATCCCCGGTATAGAGCTTAGATAAAGGGTCTCCTGAATAGACCTCCAGTCATCTTCAGAGATTAATACAGCATTGGATCGTTTACCTGTAATAAATACAGGTTCATGGGATGAATTGGTTTCATCAATCAGTTTATATAGATTATCCCTTGCACTGGCAGCTTTTACTATCTTCATATGATCCTCCCTGTTTAGACATAATAATAACTGGAAGGATGGCTGGTCAAGATTTTTATATGAATTTATCCGGATAACAGCCTCAATATTATCTACAATATCTCCGCATAACCTCCGCTTATTGCTTTTTCACCTTCACTGTTAAGTACATGGAAGAATATATCTTTCCCCCCTTTCCCCCTCCGGTTTACTGAATGCATAAGTTTTATATCAGTTCCAGGTTTAACCATGCCTGTGAATTTACAGAATACCTGCTTTAACCTTAAGGGATCTCCCGCAGCTTCCATGTTTATGATTTCTTTTACTGCAAAAGCAAGAGTTGCTGTGCCCTGTAAAATTATACCCGGCAGCCCGACCATACGGGCAAATTTCTGTGATGTGTGAATGGGGAAAAAAATGTCTGTACATCCGTCATAAATAAATGGAGCAACAGGGCTGATGGGGATAATGGTCTCAACAGTGTCACTGTTCTGCGGATTTTCAGGAACAAATGGTATTCCGCTAATTCCTGACGGACCGCCTATGCATTCAACTCCGCGGGCAATTGCCCCTGTATGTTCTGTAAAAAGAGGGAGACTCTTTTTGTCATAAGCGTCGTAGCGCATAATAAGGTGAGTCCCGGCCCTGTGAGGTGCTATTGAAGCAATGCGCCCCTTAATGGTAATATTATCACCAGGCCTTACAGGTTTGTGGAATTCTATATGTTCAGTAAAATGGATCTGACGGGAAATAATATCAGCAGGAAATTTTGCCGAATCAATATATTCAGCAATGTTTCCTGAGATGGGCCATGTAAGCGCAGTTGCATACATGGGGTGGGCAATTATTCCACCATTCCGTTCATCATTAAGGTAAATTTCATTGGAATCATTAATCGCAGCTGCATAGTTCATGGCTGGACGCCAGCTTACTGTTGTGCAGTAATCTTTTGTAGAAGTTCCGGTAAGGGAGGAATCAATATTCATAATAAGCTCCTTTTGTTCTTAACTGCTACGGGTGTGCCGCCTGAATATTATTGTCAAGATCCGGATAGTTATTTCAGTTTTTTAAGGTCATCAATGAGCATTTTAATTTCATCCCTGTTGAGGCTGTATTCTGTTTTCCCCCCTCCCGGATGTTTCATGGTAAGCGAAGCACCTGAACTGTTTTTTCTGATCACCCACTGTTTTCCCGATTCTAATCGCGCCTCAGCACCCAGCATACTGTCAGGATCAAACTGGGCAATCTGGATAAGCACCCCAAAGGCATCGCGGGGGTGTATAAACAGCTCCTTCCACCACCCGCCTGGATATTCGGCATATCCGAAATAGGGGATATTTTCTTTTTCCAGAATCTCTTTCATTTTCCGGATGTCCGGTGTTTCCAGTGTTATATGGTGAACACCGCCATCCCTGCTTTTAAGAAAACCATCGAGAAAACTTTTCTCCCCCATGGGACTTATTATTTCAATTCTTGTAAGGTCACCCAGAGAGAATATTTTCCAGTTAAATCCCAGAGACTCATCATCAGCTTCTGCTCCCGGTATTGCTCCAAGTATCCTTACAAAAAAGTCCTCTGCCTTTTCAGGGTCATGTACGGCAATTGATACATGATCAATTCTTGAAATGCCTGTCATGGGCTTCTCTTATTTTCTGCCGGATATTTTTCTGTAAAATAATCTGCCCGAGAAAAAAAGTCCGGCTGCAATAATCAGAAATACTGCAAATGCGCCCCATGTTAGAGCTGTGCCACGCCATAGAAGGTTAACAGGGTTGAGGCTTGACTCAATAACAATCCGCCCCTGCGGTTTGCTGTATCTTTCAGGAATGTCAGGTAGTCCGTCACCTGTGGTGTCTTCAAAACTCCGTACATAATCCATAACCGCAGCCCACTCTTTGAGCTCCTGTACACCCGGCTTTGATTTGTCAGCGTCAATTCTGAAGTCAGGTAAACTTTCAAGGGGTTTCCCGTTCATGTCTTTGGGAATTATCTCAAGAATGTCATAGGTAAATGAACCTATAAGCTTTAAAAATGCCGCTTCATAAATATTTGAAGCAACTCTGTAGAGCTCCTTATTCGATTTGGAATAATCCAGGGGCACATAGTCTCCGCTGTCTGTTTCAATTTCAATTTCAGTTACACGGTCAAAAATCACGCGCCTGGGATTATATTTGAATTTTATTCCGGAAATCTGCATAAAATAGGAACTACCTTTTATGGGGTATACACTTGTTACAACTTCAAGTGCCCGTTTTATTTCATATCCGTAAACGTAGCATGTTGTAATTGGATAACCCATGGTGTCATCCACTCCTATCCCCAGGGGGAGAGTCCTGAAGAGGTCAGCAACTGTTATTCTACCTGTATGGCCTGCAATGAGGCTGTCTCTTATAATACCATTGGCCTTAATGCCTATTCGTGTTTTTGTAACAGGATTCTGCGGATCATAATCGAAGCGGTTAGCCTGCCATTTAATTGCATCTGCAAGAAGATTTCCTATTGCAGCCTCAGCTTCAATTATTGTAAGGTCAAAAGAGGTTTTACCTATGACCTGAAGGTATTTCAGATTGTGCTTTTGAAGTACCCGGTTGTTTATCACTGAAATGTATGAATCTATCATTGACTTAACAGCCGCATCATCCGGAATTGAACTGTCAGTTGCTGCAAGCCTGTAGTTTTTTAGGGCTGTTTTTCCGTTGTTAAATGTGATATCAAGTATACCTACATTTTCGCCATAGGATCCTGCCTGTACAATTATAGTATTGCCTGAAATAATCGGTTCACTTAATTCCGTATGGCTGTGTCCGCTTATAATTATATCAATCCCAGGAACCTCTTTTGCCAGTATCTCATCTTCAGAATGGCTTCCCCTTGATAGTCCGCTGTGGGAAAGGCATACAACAATATCAGCCTTTTCATCCTCTTTGAGTATCCGCACCATTTCTTTTGAAACTTCAATGGGGTCTCTGAATTTCACAGGGGAGGCAAAGGGAGCATCATCAGCCGAGTCCTTACCCATAATTCCGAAAAAACCTATACGCACTCCATCTGATTCTTTTATGGTATAAGGCTTAACAAGTCCCGATTTAAACACTTTCTCAAGAGAGTCGTCTTTGGGGCTTTCATTGCTGAAAACCGCACTGTTAAAAACAACTTCAGGGAGAGACCTTTTTTCATGGGCTCTTTTAAGTATGCGCGCAAGTCCGTCAGGGTAAAGATCAAATTCATGATTCCCCAGGGTTACAACATCATAGCCCATTTTTTTCAGAAGAGTCAGTTCAAGGGATTCCTCCATTGCCAGCATATGGAAAAGTGAGCCCATGGTAAAATCTCCGGCATCTACAGTAAATACAGGATTATTTCTTTTCTGTTTTTCACGCTTCATTATTGTAGCTATGCGCGCCCATCCTCCCCTTGTTTTTTCAGCACCGGGGTTATTTTTAAAGTAATCAAGTTCAGGGGCAAAAGGAATAAGGTGTGAATGCAGGTCATTTGTATGCATAAATGTAATTGTTTTTTCCTCAGCTTTTAAAGATGAGCCAAGGCAGATGATAATAAAAAAAACTGCTGCTGAACGTAATTTCATGGGGAGCCTCCGATTGTATTATTATATTGTATTCCTCAAAGTTTTTTTGTCAAGACTCTATTGTTGTATCGGGGTAAAATGATTGACCTCTGTAAATTTAAAAGGAATATGGAATTGACTGTTTTAATTGTTTATACTGAAGGGTATATCCTGAAAGGTACTGATGTTGAAAATTTTTAATCGCGTAAAATCCCCGAACAGATATGAGCGACTTGTTGAGCAAGAAGGCGGGAAGTCCTTTTTCCGTAAGGGGAGCCTTGAATACTGCTGCGGCATGCCTGTACTAATACTTGAAGGGGATTATTATGAAATGGGCCTTCAATATGGAGTGCTTTTAAAAGATAGTATGGTAAAACTCTATAATGAAAACCGTGAAAGGGGTGATGATATAATTAAGGCCCTTCCCTGGTATATAAAACCTTTCGGCAGTCTTATAATGTCTCTTGTTGCAGGCTATTCGTCAAAAAGGATTCCCCGTAAATACAGAAAAGAGCTTTCAGGGCTTTCCAGGGGGAGCGGCATTCCCTTTAATGAAATAGCCACTGCAGCATTTGGAGGCGTAATATTTGACGCAGCATGTACAGCCATTCTTGCAAGAGTGGCGGATGGAATCCTTCATGGGCAGAATCTTGATTTCGAGCCTTCATATCTGGGGAATCACCCTGTAATCGCTGAATACAGGCCTCCGGGGAAAAACCGTTATGTGAATTTCGGGATATCCGGCGTACCGGGTATGTTCCACGGTGTTAATGAAAGGGGTGTTTCATTAACTGTGAATTATGGTGACGGAACCTTTAACCGTGAAAACCGGGGTCTCCCAATGGGGTACAAGATACGTGAAATACTTGAGTCCTGCTCAACTCTTGAGGAGACAGAATCTTTGCTCAGGTCTTTTAAGCCGGATGAACTTGGATGGATTTTAACAGTATGCAGCGCTGAAGAGAAGAGCGCGGCGGTATTTGATATTTTTAACGGCGATGTGGTAAGAAGTGATTTATCCGGGGATAAACATAAATATGTATTAAACAGAATTTTCTGCGGCACCAGAACCGGGAATAATGATTATTCAAAAAAATATCTTCAGATAAGCAGGGGTGAGGGGATATACAATATTGCCCGGGTCGCAAGTGCAGAGAAGTGCCTTAAGAAAAGAAATATAGGCAGTGTTGATGATATGCTTCACTTCCTTGCGGACTACGATTTTTATCATTATAAGAAAATACCCGGATCAATGAATACAACCATAGTTAATGAAAGGACTCTGCATACACTTATTTTTGACTGGAGGGACTTTTCGGTGTATTTTGCTTCCGCCCCGGGATACAGCTCCCTTGCTTCGATTTACAGGTATAATTTCAGGAATTCATCCCTTGAGCAATACCGGGATCCTCTTCCTGAATTCAGCAGTATTGATTTTCAGGGATTCATGGAATGGTACAGCAGTTATCAGAAAGCATACCTGGTATCAACAGTGGCAAAGGGGATAGAAAGAAAATTCCCTTTTATCAAATTCAAAAAACCAGATTATTCCAAGGTACTTGATGATATTGATCTTGCCGCGTATCATAATCCCAGAGAACTCTGGTCGCTCTTCCGTATATGGAAAAGCGACAGGCGGGCAATCAGTTTTAAGGATGTAATTCTTTCCTGTGAAAAGGCAATAGAGCAGTATCCCGATTTTGCAATACTTTATACTATCAAAGGGAGTATCCAGGCTTCACTTAAGCGGTTTGATGATGCAATAACATCATTCAGTAAGGCTCTGGAGTGTGAAATTATTTCAGATTATGACAGAATACATATATATAACGAGCTTGTAACACTTTATAAAAAAAAGGATGATAGTGATCTGGCCCTTGATGCAGCAGTGAAAAATATAAAGCTTATAGAGTCTCTCTCGGACCAATATTCAATGGGGGGTATAGTAAGCAGAATATACGACCGCATGAAGTATTATGCCTATAAGCCGGAGCAGAGATATAATATTTATCACAAATAAATCAGCTTGTTTTGAAAAAATCAAGGAGTGCCCTTAAATTATCAGATTGCGCACTTATCTGCTCAGCGGAAGATGCTATCTCCTCAGCGCCGGAAGCCTGGTGCTGTGTCTGTTCGTTCAGCTGATCCATGGTTCTTGATATTTCCTGATGAGTTAATGTCTGCTCTGATGTTGAGTTGGAAATATTATCAGACATGTCCATAACCTGCCTGGTCGCTTCAAGCACTTTGCTGCTGGCTTTTTCCTGAATATCTGTAGATTCAACAATTTTCTGTACCAGTTCTTTGGTGCTGTTTATATAGCCGAGAATTTTTTCAAGCGCGGATGATGTGTCATTGATATCTGTTATCCCCTGTTTGGCAGCCTGTACACCTTTAGCTACAAGGCCTGTTATGCTTTTTGCAGATTCGGCTGTCTGCTCTGCGAGCTTGCTTATTTCATCTGCAACAACAGCAAAGCCCCTGCCATGATCCCCGGCCCGGGCAGCTTCAATTGCGGCATTAAGGGCCAGGAGGTTTACCTGGTCTGAGATATCACTTATCATTGTTACCATTTCAGCTATTTTCCGGGAATTTTCCTCAATGCTGTTCATACCTTTAATGGTATTCTGCATAAGTTCATTCCCTTTACTCGCTTCAGCATTTGTGTCCTGAGCTACTTCAAGTGCTTTGTCAGCATCGGAATTAACCGATTTGATTATATCACCCAGCTGTTCCATGGACTTATATGTGAGTTTTGAGTTTTCTGACTGCTCGGCAGCATTTGCCGCTATTGACTCATTGGATGCGGAAATTTCCTCAAGTGAAGCTGTTGCTTCTTCAACAGCTGCAGCCTGGGACTGGGCACTTTCAGCAAGACTTGAACTTGTAGCTGCAAGTTCTTCAGATGAAGCCGCAAGCTGATTGGAGGCTGTAAGTGAGGAATCCACCACTTCCTTTATTTTATCCTGGAAGCGTTTCATGTTTTTAATCATATCCCCGAATTCATCAGGAAGAAAGTCGTCACTCCTTGCTGTAAGATCCCCCTCTGAAAGCTTGTAGAATATTTTTATTGTGTTTCGTATAGGTACTGAAAAACTGATGCCGATTTTATAAATAATAAAAAAGACAAGAACTGTTATGAAAAGCAGCCCGATGGTTACCCTTTTTACAATGCTGTCAACCGGCCCCATCAGGTACTCCATGTAGCTTATGGAAATCAGGTTGTATCCGGTTGTAGACATTTTATACTTTTTCAGCATAATATTTCTGTTGTTTACAATGTATTCAAAATACCGGTTTTCATCACTCCTTACAAATTCGGTAATGTCTTTCCCTGATTCATCATTCAGGTCTGTTCCAAGGGTTTTGTTAAGGAGACGCTCCTCCGGATGGTAAATTATTTTTCCGTTGTCATCCATGAGAGCATATATTGTACTTTCATCTTCGCTTAGAGCATTAATAATATTCTTTATATCCTGTATATTTACAGTTGCACCAAACCCCCCCACTGGTTTAGCGTATTCGAGAAGCGGGACTGCACAGGCTATAACAAGGTCTCCGGTAGCTCTGCTTGTAATGAGTTCAGACCAGGCAGTTCTTCCGGTCTTGAACATCTCTTTAAAATAGGGTCTGTCACTTAAATTAACAAGATTTCCCTTATCAGTTATCACATTCCCATCAGGCCTTAAAGGGAAAAAGAGGTCAAGGTTCCGGTTTATTCTTTTTTCAAAGAGATTTTTAAGTATGGGAAGCTGATCCTTGAAAGGTATTCTATTAAACTGGTAAGTGTTCAGGTAGGCAAGCAGTTCAATTTCAATTGCCTTGAAGCTGTAATCAAGATCGGAAAGTGCTTTTTCAGATTTATAGGTTGTAATATTTTTATAATGATCAATTGTTCTGTTAACATTTATGGAATATATTGCCATTCCCACAAAGGAGAGTGATATAATAAGAAAAGACATAATAGGCGCCAGGAGTTTTTCGAAAATTGTAAGGGACCTCATTTCCGAGGCTGCTGAAACAGAATAAAGAATTATTTTCATCCTGTAGTAGTGAAAGATGGTTACAGCAAAGGCAAGGAGCATCCCGGAAAGTATAATAAATAAAAACTGAAATCCTGAAAAAATAATATTAAATTTTAAAAAAAGAAAGGCTGTTAATACAGAGTAAATAAAAAAAACTGTTATAATTCCGCCTGAAGTTATATAGGGGAGAAGCCTGCTGAAACGTTTGTCCTTTTCCTCATCAGATCCGGCTTTTATGCTGCGATCCAGTTTTTTTATCGCCAGGTAGAAGAGTAGCAGCACAATGAGAAAAAGAGGCAGACTTATTATATATATGACAGATGTTTTTGCAACACTGGCAAGTCCAAGTCCCACTGCAAGAATTACTGATGACAGCAGGGGGTATGCAAAGAGATGAATAATAAAATTTTTAAGAAGAAGGAAGGGTATTTTCTCCGCCTTTACCATATTCATAGTAATTCTCCCGTAAATACAACTTTCATTTTTCTGTAATCTCAAATAACTATCTGTCTCTGCCGAGGTTGTTAATGTATATATCGGCATTGCCGCTGAATATTTTCAGTCAGTAAAGAGCAGCAACACGCTCTTGCTTAATTGTCGAAATGAATAATATTATTATTGCTGTATAATAGCAAGTAAAACTTTATTTCGTCTTTTATATGATAATTTTTTTTTGTACAAAATGGTCAATTAATATATTCTGCTTGAAATTTTACTCATAGTATTGTTAGGTTTTTTCATTAAATGGAGCTAATGGATGAGTTTATATAAAGAAATAGTGCAAAATCTTTTCTGCGGCATGGCAGTTGTTCAGGACGGGAAGGTGTTGAAAAGCAACAGTTACGCGGGGAAAATATTCGGCCTGAAGCCGGGTATTTTTTTTAAGAATGATTTTTTTTCTATAATACATGAAGATGATCTGGAAAGGGTAAAAAATTACCAT
>CAYYKZ010000095.1:0-8700 GCA_964468455.1 uncultured Leptospirales bacterium
TGGTCATATAATCATTTAAAAATTCAACAACCTCTTCCGGCTCAAGCTTTTCAGAGATAGCCGTAAAGGACCTGATGTCTGAAAAGAAAACAGTGGCTTTTTTTCTTTCACCGCCAAGCTTTATCTCGCCTTTAAGAACCTGCTCTGCAATATCTTTATTTACAAATTTACCGAAAGCATCCTTCATCTTTTCTCTTTCTTCAAGTCCCCTGCCCATCTCTACAAAGGACTCGGTAAGAACACCAATTTCATCACCGGTTACAGGTTTTATATCCACAATAAATTTCCCCTGTTCTATCTCCTTAGTTGCATTAACAAGGGTTGTTATGGGATTAGTAAGGGATTTACTGAAAAAATATACTATCAGAATTGCAAGATTAAGAATAATAACTGTTATATAAAGGTTCCTTCTCTGAATGTTATAAACTTCCTGCATTGCCAGATCCTCAGGAACAGAACTTACAATACCAATACCGCTGAAACCGATCTTTTTAAAGGATCCAAGATAATATTCACCATCTTCATTTTTATATCTAGTCTGCCCATTATCAAGTTTGCTTTTTTTCATCATGTCAACAATTGGAAGATTTATAAAATTAGCGTGGGAGAGAATGAGCTTGGAATCGGGATGAGCAATAACATCCCCTTCGCCATTTATCATAAAAGTATCTGTAATACCTGTTTTCTTAAATGAAGCCAGAATTTTTTCAAGCCCTATATAGCCGACTACTATTGTATTAACTCTTCCATCAGCAAAGCGCTGGAAAGGGAAAGATACAGCAATAACCGGTGCTCCGAAATCTGATGACACATTATAAACAGATGCTTCATCGTTAAAGGAACGGTAATATTTCCCGGAATTTCTTTCGTTTATTCCATCAATTATTTCAGTGTCAATTTCATTATCCTGAAAAAATTTCCGGTTAAACAGCTTCCGGTTTATACTGATTCCGCTGCTGCCTCTCTTTTCAGCAATTCCCACATAGAGAAAATCACGGTCATTCATGAAAAACAGGTCTGTAAAAAGTTTTTTCTGTTTCTCTGTTTTAAATTCCTGGAGCATGGTTGTAGCCATAATATTAAGTTTTTCAACTATACTGGTGAAATCTGCTTCACTTTTAGCGGCTATTACCTGGGATATTGTGAAATTACTCTCTTTAACCCGTATTTCATTGTCTCTTTTAAAAAAGAAGGTAGCAAGGAGAATCATACCTGCAAGCGAGGTTATAATTATTATTGATATTATAGAAATAAGCTTAGACCTTATTTTTAACCTGGAAAATAGACCAAACTGTTTTTTAAAATCTTTTTCATCAACTGACATATTTCATTCCACTCGTAAATTTTTGAGATAATACTGTCATACCATTATATTCGCATATTCCTTACAAATGTCAAGCATAAAGCTTAAGTAAAAAAAGTATAAAAGGTATAAATAAAAATTTCAACTGCTTCTCAATATCTAATAATTCAGGCACCTGAATGTCTCAGATGGGGACTGCAAGGGCTTGAAAGCAATAATGGGAATTGCAGATGAGTAGTCAAAATAGAATAATAAAACATCAGTAATTATTACATGTAAAAAATTTTAGAACGATAACACTGTTTTTAAAAATACTCTGCATTCAACAGGAAGAAATTAGAGCTTTTTTCTTATGATACAATAAAATAACCGGAACGGATTAAACTTATCACTCATTTAACATGGACCGTAACTTCTTTTTAATATTATCAAAAAAACCCTCCTCAACAAGCCCGGGTCTTGAATATATTTCCATAATTTCTCTAAGCAGGTTAACTTCATTTATAAGAAGGGGGTAGTAATACCAGTCAGCGGCAAGCTCAGCAGCAAAAAGTATCTCCCTGTCATCAAGTATTTCTGCAGATCTGCAGTAAAAAGTTCTGCAGGTTTTTTCAAAAAACTGATTATAGTCTTCCGGCAGGACAGACCTATTATTGTATACCACACAGCCGATTATATTGCTTTTTATATCTACAGCAATATATGGGCACTGCATTGCATCTTCAAGTATTCCAGGATGGGAAAATCCCACATCACCAGTCCCCTCCGAGGATTTTTTCTTCAAAAATATGGAGAGATCATTTTCAGACATTGCAAAATTATGGCTTCCGCAGCAGAAACTGCATGAAGCCCCGAATCCGGGACGGCAAATATTAATCTTTCTTTCAATCATGAAAAATCCGAATCAAAAACAAATCAGGCAAAATCATGCCTTATTGCTGAAAAAGTTCCTGAATAAATACATAAAAAATATTGCATTTCTGGCGTCCTTTTGTACATAAATAATCATGAAAATAAAATCTGAATATCTGACTTATAAAAATCATGAATTATTTTACAGATCCGCAGGGGATGGCCCCTTTGCCCTTGTAATGATTCACGGCCTTGCCGGTGATTCAAGGCTTTTTCACAACCAGATTAAATATTTTTCCCCGATGCTTAGAATAATAGCACCTGATCTTCCCGGGCATGGCAATTCATTAAACTATTCAGTCAACGCAATGTCTGATTATATTGATGCCCTGCATGCTATAATGGAAAATGAAAAAATCACAAACTCCATTATTCTTGGTCACTCCATGGGTGGTGCTGCAGCAATCAATTATTATTTAAAAAATAAAAGCAGGGTGAAAGCTCTGATACTGGTATCCACTTCGGGAAGGTTTCATATAAAACCGGAAAACATTAAGGCAGCAGATAATAATTTTGATATTTTTTATGAATCTCTTGTAAAAGGCACCTTTTCCAGAAAAAAAGAAATTTTTTTAGCAGCTTTAAAAAACGGGATAAATCCTGATCTGAAAAAAGGGATTTTAAAGGGACTTGAAATATGCAGCACCCTTAATTTTACAGAAAAATTACAGGAAATAACAGTACCGGTACTTTTACTCGGGAACAGACACGACCCGATTTTACCAGCAGACCTGACAGAAGAAACAGGCAAAGCAATAAAGGGTTCAAAAATAATAATCTTCGATAAAAAAGGTCATGTCCCTTTTTTTGAAGAACCTGAAATTTTCAACATGGAAGTAGAATCATTTATCAATTCACTTTGAATCCGGTCACACACCCATTGACAGGCAGAGTGCTTACAGGATCAGGTGACTTGACGTCCCTGTTTACCCAGATACCTTTTTTATAATAATCATAAAAGTATGTGTATAAAAACCTGCTCCCCCCTTTTGATTCAATTTTTATAATATTGAAAAGAGTAATGTTTTTCTCAGCATTTATTTTTTCACCGCTCTTTAAAGTTAATACATATTTATCCGGATAAAAAACAAAAGCCCCCGATTTATCCAAAATACCAGCCCACTCCTTTATTTCCAGACCAGTCAGATCTTTAAAAAAAATTTTTCTGGTTCCTTTAAAATCTTTTGAATAAATTTCAAATTCAGAAAGTTCCCGGGGAATAATCATTGTGTAGATTTCCTCCCCGCTCCCTGAAATGTTAACCCGTATTTCAGCTTTTGAAACAGATATATCTGCAACTTCATTTAGCCCGGTGAAATCTACAGAAGGTTCGCGGGGATTTTCAGGTACAGAGATACCCTCCTTTGACACTGCCTGGCCAAACATAAAAAAAGGGAGGAGAAAATATATCAGAAATCGAATTCTGCAAGTATAGGTGTGTGGTCTGATGGTTTTTCCCATAATCTCGGTTCCCTGTCTATCCAGGATCTGATTGAATTCTCGGCAGCAGCCGAATTTGCCCATATATGATCTACGCGCCACCCAAGCCCTCTGGCAACCCCATCTTTCACTCTGTAATCCCAGAAAGTGTAATTTCCCTCATCTGTACAATGCTTTCTGAAAACATCGGTAAAACCTGAATTCTTAACTTTAGCAAGTGCTGCATGTTCATCGGGATGATACCCCACATTTCCCAGCAGCCTTTTAGGGTTATGTACATCGGCAGGATCTGGTGCAACATTAAAATCTCCAAGCCATATTAGCGATTCCTTTCCATTATACCTGGAACGGAAAAAATTCTCCAGCCTGGAAAACCAGTTCAGCTTATACTGAAATTTATCAGAATCAGGAGAGGTGCCCTGAGGAACATATGTATTCACAATATTAACAGAACCTATTTTTACTGCAATCAGCCTTGTTCCTTCATCTTCTCCTTTCCCGTCAAAACCGTAAAAAGGATCAGTCATTTTTTCTTTTGCCAGTATGGCCACTCCATTATAGGATTTCTCACCCATAAAAACAGCGTGATACCCTGAGGTAAGCAGTTCTTCAACAGGGAAATCCTTATCCTGAACCTTTGTCTCCTGAAGACAGAGGACATCAGGCGAAACAGTACCAAGCCATCTGGTAATAACAGGCATTCTGGCTCTTATAGAGTTACAGTTAAAACTTGCAATAATCATTTTCTCTCTCATTGCATAAATATAGAGCTATCCATAAAGAATAGCTCAAATTTTTAATTCCTGAAGATATATTTAAAATCAAATTCTTCACGGTTATTTAAATAAAGATAGTCTCTTTATCTCCTTTCCCCCCGGACCTGACTATGACCCGTTTCTCAAAAACAGTCACCGGGAAGATTGTGAGCTCAATACTCCCTATTTAAACTCATTATAAAAAATATTCAGAATAAGGGTTATCTCTTTATCTGAAGCTTCAATTTTTTCACCTGCCAGTTTAGCTTTTATAGCCTCAGCTTTTATGCCGGGCTCTGCTGTTTTAATTTCAATTACTCTTTTAATAAGAGAATTCTTTACAGGAGTATTCCCGAATCCAAGAAAACCGCTATTTTCAAAATAAAGCAGAGCCCCGGCGATTCTCTCCTGTCTTTCCTTCAGCTCCTTATGCATCCCTTCAAGCTCTGTCAGTTTCTGCAGAAAGTATTCCGGATCTCTCTTGGTCAGATATGCAACCGGATCATCAACAGCTTCCTTTATTCTATCTGAAAGTATCTCCTCATTTATAAATCTGTCATTTATTCTGAGAAAAAAAGTATCCTTGTTAACCCTGAAATTATAACGCAGGTAATAATCGTAAATAAATACAAGCCCTCCCGGGATATAGGAAGTGTATTCAGTACCTTTGTATTTATAACTCGAAGGTATAATAAGAATCTCGTATGTATCATTAACAAGAAAAAATTCTATCCTGCTTATCTTAATATATTTCCAGGATTTAAATTTTTTCAAAAGATCAACTGCTGTTTCAGCCCATTTATCATCAAGGCTGTTTCTGTATCTGATTTTAACTTCAATGGATGAACTGTCCTGAAGCATAATATAATTCTCATCATCTCCGGTCGCTGAATCAGTTACTGTCAGGCCACTGGATGACCAGTCATAGGCTGAAGCGCCTGTAATACCTATAAAAAGAAAAAACATTACTGCAAAAATTATTTTTTTCATCTTTAAACCTACTTCACCTTCATAAGAATTCTGTCAAACGGCTTCATGGTTTTACCAGGTTCAATACTGACAATTTTACCCTTGAATCCATCTGCAGTTCTGAATAACTCTATTCTTCCGATATATTCATCATCTGTCCTGAAAATAAGCCCACGGTCCCCTTCTTTCACAGGTATAAGCCTGTTTATATGTATTGAGACTTTAGCAGGATCTGCAGCCGAAATAATATAACCGCTTTCAGGACGTTCTTTTAATACCGCATCGAGTGCTTTTTTATAATCCTCAATCTGCTTATTCTTATTTTTAAGGGCAGATGTGAGACTGTACCAGAAATTTTCATAATCATTTATAATGGATGTTGAAAGATTATCCATACCTTTTAAAGCAGGCGGTACAGAATTTGTATAGTCCACCCCTGCAAGACGCCTGAGAAGACTATCAAAATCATTAATTTTACCACGAAGTTCATCAAAGCGTTTTCTGCTCCAGATATTTTCTGACGCAAAAACCTCATCATAACTCCTGAGATTCTGTTTTTCTCCGGCTAACCCAGCACTTCTCCGGATAAGGGCCTTTGACTCTCCTGATGAAAAAACAGGATTATATTTCAATGTAAGATACCGGATATATCTTTCATAATAATCCCTCATAGCATCAGTTCCGCTTTTCTGGGTACTTGACAGACTTTTCATTTTAAGCTCATAAACCTTGCTTTCATCACCATATTTAGCGAGGTTTTCAGCTTCTTCTTTTAGCTTTCTCTCAGCTTCACGCTGTTCCTTTTCAATTTCCTTTATGACAGAACGTTTTGTGGCGATCTTTTTATCATAATCAGCCTTTATTTTAGCAAGTTCTCTATCTTCGTTTCTCTTCAGCTCAGCAAGTTCCCTGGCTTCAGCTTCAGGGGAAAGCCCCCTGTCAAGAACAGCATTTTTTGCTGCAAGATACCTGCTATTTACACCTAGCAAGGCGTTTTTCATCTCAATAACAAGTGTATTAAGCTCATTTTTTCTGATAAGAATAGTATTGCCCGACATTCTTGCATTACCAAGAACCTCCTTAAGACGGACATCCTCAAACTCGCTTATATTAACTTCAATTTTACTATTCTCAAGCTCAGTATAATAAGTAAACAAAGCTGTAATTGAAGCAATTATAGCAAAAAACACCAGAACTATTATCAGAACTGCCCAGTTCTTGTTTTTTCTTGTTTTCTCAAACTCCGTTTCAAGGGAGTAGACTTCAGCTCCGCCATCCACATTGGCGATTTCTTCAGGAAGAAACCTGGAGCCGGCTTTAGTTAAATCTTTTTTTATTTGCTTGTCATTTCCCATACGCCTTTCCAGTTACTTGGACACTTTTCTTTCGTCCTTTCTTTAAATACATCAGCAGCTTTAAGACTGCACTTTGAAAATCTTTTACGGGCATCCGCCCATTTACCCTGATAATAAAGCTCAAGGCCAAGCTCAAATGCTGTAATATCCTTCCGCAGCTTTTCATTTTTATCAAGATCCATGATGGGCCAGTATATTCTCTGTGTAGTTGTTTTACCTTTAACAGTAACCTGATCAAGTTCAAGAAAATATATATCATGATCAGGCACGTTGTCTTCAATATCTTTTTTAACATACTCAGAACATATTACAGGTGTTTTATATATACGTGTAAGTCCCTCAAGACGTGAAGCAGCATTAACATTATCGCCAATTACAGTGTTGGTCATACGCACATAAGAACCCAGGGTACCGTAAAAAACACTCCCTCCGTCAATCCCTACACCTATTTCAAGGAGAACTGCCTTGTAAACTCGCAGTTCTTCACCGGAAAGTTTACCCTGTTCAGCTTCTATTTCACTCTTAATCTTTGCCATCCTTGTACGAAGAAGCTGAGCAACCTCCTGTATCCTGTATGCAGATCTGATTGCCTGAAAAGATTTATTCTCTTCTCTATCGTCAAAAGCACCGAATACGGCAAGAAGAGCGTCTCCAATAATTGAACCTATAACACCGTCATACTTTGTTATTTCACGAATTGCCCTGTCGTAGTGCAGATTAAGAAGTTTGATAATATCATTCCCGAGAACTTCGGTAATAAAGGTAAAGCTTTTAATGTCAGTAAAAAGAATAGTTAACTCTTTCCTTGAACCTTCAAGCTTAACCTCGCGTTCTCTATATGCCTTTGCTACAAGGTCCTGGTTGGCAAATTTCTGGAATATATTTACCAGATTACCAACAGTATTTGAAAGTGAATTAAATGCAACACCCAGATAGGTAATATCATCATTAGTTGCACCTTTAAGATCAATGAGTGTCAGGTTCTGATTGCGTATCATCTTCATAATTGAACCTGTAATAATATCAATAAACCTTAAAATTCTTCTTAAAATTATTATTCCAAGGAAAGCTGAAAAAACTGTAAGCACAACAATGAGAGCACTTATCTCAATGAATATAAATCTGGAGTCCTTGTAAAACTCATCCTCCTCCTCACCTCTTACAATAAAATAATCCCAGCTGGGATTATATTTAAACATACCGAAATAATTTTCACCATTGAATTCAAAACGGATATGTCCTTCATTCTGCTGATTCTCAAGGGATGTAATCATTTCCTTTAGACTTTCATTGTCTCCAAAAACCTCATATTTCTGGATCTTTGAAGCCTGAAATTCTATTTCACCGGTCTTCTTGATTCCAAGCACAACCGCCTTTTCATTTTTTATCTCATTAAGCCCCATATTTTCAATGCTGGAAATAGAACCTTCAAGATTTCTATCAAACCTGTATATTTCATACTGATTATTGCAATAGGTATAAATAGACTTGAGATCTTTAACTAAAAGCTGATTCATCAGCTTAAGCATTTCGCTGCGGTTAAAAATTAAATTCAGATAGTTGGAAGCAAAATTCGATACAAGAATGAAAAGAGTAAAAGTAAGAACAATTTTCGTGGTTACACGGAAAACCCTTGTATTATTTACTTTTCTGCCGAACATTATCAATCAACTCCTACAGGTACTCTTTTATCCTTACCTTAACATTTATTCAATTCTATAAAAATTCGTACTTGCTGTCTTTAATATAAAAAAGCAAAAACGGGTAAGTGTCAAGTATTAATGTTTGATTTTTTATTCAAAATTAAAAAAGTAAAAAAAAATCCGATGAACATTGTTTACACACCTTAATATGGTTACTTTAGTTTGAAGATATAATACCGGATATATACTGAACAAATCGTCAAAAATGAGAATATTATTCCTTAACAATTTATTAAAGCAATCAGGTTTTTCATTCAAATAAT
>CAYYKZ010000096.1:0-8591 GCA_964468455.1 uncultured Leptospirales bacterium
ACAGAATAAATACTAAATCATTTATTGACAATTCTTTTCATTTTGTGTAATATTATTACGGCAGTTATTATATTATATTCATTTAGAATTAATCAGGGAGTCAGGGAATGTATAAAGTTGGTGATAAAATAGTATACCCCATGCATGGAGTAGGTGAAATTGAGGCAATCGAAAAAAAAGTTGTCCTGGGTAAAAGAACCGAATTTTATCTTATAACTATCATCAACAACGGGATGAAGGTCATGATCCCTGTCAATAATGCAAAAGAGATAGGGATCAGGGGCATTATAGCAAAAAAAGATATAAAAAAAGTTATGGCCATACTTTCCGAAAAGGCTGACCCCATTGAAGAGGACTGGAAACTCAGATATCAGAACAACATTGACAAAGTAAAAAGCGGTTCCATATTTGAAGTGGCAGAAGTTGCCAGAGACCTTTTCAGAAGAGGTACAGAAAAGGAACTTTCAATTATGGAAAGAAAACTGTATGAGAATGCATATCAGCTTATTACCTATGAAATATCTCTGTCAAAAAATATTGATATTGAAGAAGCAGGAAACATAGTATCAGAAGCCCTCTCCTCTTTTGTAAAGGAAGAGGTTGAAGAGTAACATTTTACTCCCCCCTCTGAAATTGCTTTTTTGATTCCCTTTTTTCTAAAAAAATGCAGTAACTGCCCCCGGAACTGAAAAGTTCCAGAAATTATTTTCTTAAACAATTATATTATTATTGTGTCATAATATTAATATCATATTTTACAGGAGCACTTATATGCTGATTATTATTTTCAGGACTCTTTTTATACTTACAACTATTCTTTTCACTGCATTATACTATTCTGCGGTTTCTTTACAGGCAATGATTATAGCAGGCGCCATTTCAGCTCTATTTGCACTTGGCGTTATAATCGTAATTGAATATTTTTCACACAGTTTTCATTCAAGACAGATCTTTGCCTCTATCATAGGCCTGATTATCGGTCTCACAGCAGGTCATCTCCTTGCAGAAGCAGTAGGCTCTATCGCGGGAATAGGGTTTATCAGCAGTTATACAGGAGTAATTAAACCTCTTATTTATCATATTTCCGGATTTGCTGTAATGATTTTTTTCCTTATAAATCATGAGGATATTGCTTTCCTGGACAAACTTATCTCCTCAACAGTTCAGGATTCCGACGTCCAGATTCCCTACAAAATTCTTGATACAAGTGTAATTATTGACGGCAGGATCGCGGACATATGCGATACCTCTTTTCTGGAAGGAATTCTTGTTATACCAACATTTGTTCTTCACGAACTTCAGATGATAGCTGATTCCGCTGATTCAATTAAAAGAAACAGGGGCAGAAGAGGCCTTGATATTCTCAACAAAATGCAGAAGGATCAGTCAATAATGGTAAAAATCTCGGATATGGATTTTAAAGATATACCCGAGGTTGATTCAAAACTTGTACAGCTCGCTAAGGTTATGAAAGCCAAAGTAATTACAAATGATTTTAATCTGAACAAGGTTGCTGAATTCCACGGGGTACAGGTGCTTAACATTAATCAGCTTTCAAATGCACTTAAACCCATTGTTCTTCCAGGCGAGGAAATGCGGGTAATGCTTATAAAAGAAGGTAAAGACCCTAATCAGGCAATAGGATACCTGGATGACGGCACAATGGTTGTTGTTGAAAACGGCCGCAGAAAAATGAATGATGAGGTAGATGTTACTGTAACCTCTGTTCTTCAGACTACAGCGGGCCGGATGATTTTCACCCGTTTAAGGGAAGAATAGATAGTTGCGGGCGCTTTCCATATTCGGAAGCCCAGACCCTGGGGGCTTCTCATCCACACTGCATAATGAATTATTAAAACCCCTTGAACAGAAAGGGATTAAGTCAGATATTATTCACACCTATAAAGCCGATATAAATCCCTGTACTGCCTGCGGGCTTTGCAGGGATAAGCCTGAATGTATTTTCACTGATGACATGACTGAAATCTATAATATAATAAGAGAAACAGATATTATTACAATATCATCCCCCCTCTATTTTTCCTCATTCCCTGCTCCCCTGAAGGCACTTATTGACAGATGCCAGCTTATATGGGAGGAACGGAGGAGAGACAATTTAACTGAATTAAAAAAGCGTGGTTTTCTTATATGCACAGGAGGGAGTGAATACAGCAGCATGTTTCAAGGTGTGCTGGCAGTGACCAGGCATCTCTTTAATTCCATTGGAGTTTCCTTTTCCGAGAAAAATTCTATTTTATACAGTAATACCGATTCTGACCATGAAATATCTCTTGAATTTCTGAATAAAGCACTTTATGCTGGAGAAGATTTATTAAAATAACTGGAACCTTTTGTTAAGGACCTGACCGGGGAAATAAATGAAACTAGTAGCTATTGTAGCCATCAGAATCAAGCGCGGATTCCTTCCTCAATTCATACAGAGCCTGTACAAACATACCTGTTCCATTAACATGATAAACCTTACTGATTCAGATGAAAAGTGGGAGGATTACTCTGTTGAAATAATCCATTCTACCCGGAAAGACCTTGCCCGGATGATCGATTTTCTTAAAAAAAACAGCGAATACTTCCGGGACATATCAATTACAAGTACAATTGAAGATAAAATTAAAGGGGGACTTCTTGTCGCATGCGGTAAAGAAGAAGTGGAAAACCTCAACGATTACCAGACTTCACTAATTGGCGGTGCTATTCTAATACATGAAAAAATAGAAGCCGGCATGAAATCAAACTTCTGCGGTATCTATAACTCAGTTGCACTTATAAGCGGTCATAAAATAAAAAAAGATTCTTCTGAAACTGAAATATATCATCAGTATACAGATTCGGAAAGGGATGCTATTATAATAAACCGATTTGCAGGTAAAAACGGATTCCCCCTTGTAATAAGGTACAACTCCGTTGAAGATATGATAAAAACAATAATGACTATTGAATCAAATTTTTCATGCATCCGCCTTATGAATCATGATGAAGACGATATACTTCTTAACAGCATTGGAGACAGCATTAACATTCCCTTTATATCAAAGGATAATGACGAATTTCCGCTATACTATCTTTCCTTAATAAAAAAAATTGCCAGAAATAACAGGCTAAAACTTGACCAGACTTCAGTCGGTATTATCGGACTAAACAGGAGCTCTATCCGCCTCACTTCACTTTTAAATAATTCAGGATTCATGAAAGTACTGGGATATGACAGCAGGGAAAGGATGATGATGTCCTTTGAAAACGAAAAGGGCCTGGCAACCACAGTGCAGAATATACTAATGAATACTGATATAATCCTTATTATTGATGATACACTTAAGCCTGATGATATTGAATATTTCAGGCCAGGACAGTTTGTAATTTCATATACAGTTAACGATTATCTTAATAAAGAATCATTAAAAGTAAGCGGAATAAAAGAATTTCTGAAACTTGAGGAAACAGATACTGCTGTTCTTTTTCCGGGGATGATAAGCGGACTTACTCAAGGCGGTATTAAAAACTTCAGTGACGACATGCTGATCAAAATGTCGGATGCAGTATTAAAAATCATGGATGATGCATATACCCTTCCTGATATATTCAGTGATATCCATGAAAAAATTGCTGAAATAATAATTAAAAGCTGAAATTCATTAGCGCGGATTCCTCATCGCCGGAAATCCCGCCTGCTTTTTTTGTAAGCAGGATCCAGGAGATATTCCTGAAGTTAAAGGGTCTGTAAAAAATTCTTTCTTTCCCATCCGCAAATGAACCGCTTCTGTCACTATTTAAACCTATTCTGCTGAAGGAACTGTACCTGGAAAGAATTCTGGTGTTACCCCCTGTAACCCTTACAATCCCCTCTCTGCTTATAATATCTGTATTTTTCTCCAGAAGTTCAGCAATCTTTTTTATATCAACCTGAAGAATAAGAACCCCGTGAAAACTCTCATCAACATATACAGGCCTTGAAACAAAAAGAGAATAAACAGATGAAGCTGGAGTGATTGTCGAAACATCGTCAAAATAGGTTTCCAGCCCCCTCATTGAAAAACATCTTTTAAGAGGGGTGCTCTCATAACCGGAATTAACATCCTGACCGAAAAGGGAATCATTACTCCTTGAATAAATGATATCCCCATGCCTGTTAATAAGAATATAATCGAGGTAAATCCCTTCAGTAACAGACCTGATCATTTCTGTTATACTGTCTTTTTCCAGAAGGTAATATTTACGGCCGCCGGAATTCATTTTCTTCAGGTGCGTAAGATGCTGGATTATTCTGTGCTTTTCAATAACCTGCATTGCCATAAGAGCATCTTTGTCAGATCTCTTAAAAAAATCCTCCAGGTTCTGCACATCCCTGCTATCCTGAACAGGTTCAGGCGCCTTAACTCCTCTTGAACAGCCAAGGGATATTACAATAATCAATAAAAAAAGCAGCTTCTTCATAATCTACCGCCAGGGAAAGGTTTTACCTTATGAGGTAACATTAAATATAATATGTTATCAATTTTATTCCAGCTATATTAGATTATCGTACAAAAGCCCCTTCTTCTTTAATATTACAGGCCTAATTGAGCTTTTCCAGGGGAGTATATTTCTCCATAAAAACCTTTTTTGTTAAACCGAAACTGATTGTAAGCTTGATATTATCTCCTGAACCTTCAATTTTCAGAATCCTTCCAGGCCCGAACCTGGGATGCATAATCCTCTCCTGAACCATAAAATTGGATCCGCTCCCGCCCTGATCTTCCTCAACAGGTATTCTTTGAATCTCACTATCGGAATTTTCTTTTGCAGCTTCAACCGGCGGTTTAAAACGCCCCCCGCCCCATCCATAAGAGCCCTGAGGCTTTTTCACATATGCTCTTTCCGTGACAGCGGTTTCCCGCCTGTGGCTGGTGACTGAATCCAAATTATGAACCTGAAGGTATTCCGGAGGAATTTCATCAATAAACCTGGATGGAATTTTGTAATCCACACCTGCAAAACTTCTCCTTACATCCGCGCTTAAAAGATAAATCCGGTCCATTGCCCTTGTGATACCCACATAGCACAATCTGCGCTCCTCCTCTATCCCCTCCTCTGTATCAATGGAGAATTTATGGGGGAAGGTATTTTCCTCAAGACCGGTTAAAAACACAACCGGAAATTCCAGCCCCTTTGCATTGTGTACAGTCATAAGAGTAACTGAATTATCCCGCTCTTCATTTTCAGCATCCGGATTTTCCGCAGAAGTAAGGAGTGAGATATCCTGAATATACTGGGCAGGTGTTGCCTCAGGATTATGCTGCTCATAATCGTAAATACCGTTTATAAGTTCATCAATATTGTCTATACGCATGCTGCTTTCAAGGCTGTTATCCTCAAGCAGGCTTTGCCTGTAGCCTGAAATATCTGTAATAGATTTAACAAATTCAGAAAGAGCCAGTGTACCTGGAACCCTGTTCAAATCCTTCATAAGCCTGTTTATGATACTTTTAAACTCTCCTAAATTTTTAGGAACCCTCCCTGTAAGAAGCTCATCATCAATAACCTTCCACTCGGATATACCCAGCTCTGATGCTGTTTCTGAAATTTTATCCTGACTCGTATTACCAATACCCCTGGCAGGAGTATTGATTATCCTGAAAAGGGCAACAGAATCAGCAGGGTTAACAAGAAACTTTATATAGGCTAGAATATCCTTAATCTCTTTCCTGTCGTAAAACTTGAGCCCCCCTATAAGCCTGTAGGGTATCCCCTCTCTCCTTAAAAGATCCTCAAACACCCTGGACTGTGCATTGGTCCTGTAAAAAATAGAAAACTCGCTGTTTTTAAAATTCTCCCTGGACTTGAGAGACTGGATTGTATTTATTACAAATTCACTCTCTCCATACTCATTATTGACCCTGCACCACACAACAGGCTCACCATCACCCCGGAATGCCTTGATATTTTTATCTTTCCTGTTGGAATTATTTTTTATAACACCATAAGCTGCAGCAAGTATCTTCTCTGTTGACCTGTAATTCTCCTCTAAAGTTATTACCCTGGCATTATCATAATCCTTTTCAAAATTGAGAATATTTCTTATATCTGCTCCCCGCCATGAATAAATAGACTGGTCATCATCACCAACAACACATATATTTTTTGTTTCCGATGCAAGATACTTTGCAATAAGGTACTGGCAATAGTTGGTATCCTGATACTCATCAATCATAAAGTAGCGCCACATCCCCTGAAGCTGCATAAGCGCCTCAGGAGCTTTTCTGAAAAGCTCAACTGTTTTAATAAGTAGATCGTTAAAATCAAGGGCATTGTTTTCTGCAAGTTTATCATGGTACCTGTGAAAAATTTCGCTGAAATTAAAAGAGAAATAATCGGGTATAAGCTTTTCAATATCAGCCCCTTCAAGGTATGCATCCTTATCTTTCACTTCAGATATCTTCGAAGAGATCATTGAAGGCTTTACTTTTTTCGGATCAAGCTTCATTTCAGCGAGAATCCTTTTAATAATGCTCTCCTGGTCACTGCCGTCGTATATGGTAAAGTTGGAAGGAATACCTATCTTCTCTCCGAATCGCCTCAATATATAAACAGATGCAGCGTGAAATGTTTTTACAAAAACGCTGTTCCCCCCGGGGCCGGCTATGTCTATTACCCTGTTTTTCATTTCCTCTGCTGCTTTGTTAGTAAACGTAACAGCAAAAATCTGATAGGGCTTAACACCCTTATGATTAATCAGGTAGGATATCCTGTTTGTGATTACACGGGTCTTCCCTGACCCTGCTCCTGCTAAAATAAGCAGAGGCCCCTCTGTGTGGAGAACCCCCTCTTTCTGGTTATTGTTCAGGTTTGCCAGCAGATCCATCATTACTCCCTGTATTATTACTTCTTCATGTTCATAAGTTAAGATATTAACATCTTTCATTGTAAATTGAAGATAATGAATTTTCAGGAAGCAGGTTATAATCGTCAAATTAAAAACAGGGTAAGGTAATAAAAATGCGGGTCATTCAAATTAATGACTTTTGCTAAAAATAAAAGTTAAGGGATTAACACTGTTTTTTAATTGATTTCTGATCAATCTTCAATATTTTTTATTTCAACTCATGATAAAGAGGTATAATCATTATGCAAACGACTAAACAGGAAGCAATCGATGCTATTAACTCACTGCCGGATAATGCTTCTATTGAAGATATTATGTACAGACTTTATGTTATTGATAAAATTAAACGGGGCCAGGCAGCAGTAAAAAACGGAGAAACAATTACTGTAGATAAGCTTAAGCAGGAAATAAAATCGTGGTAATCTGGACCGAACCGGCTCGCGATAATCTGCGTAGTATTTATGACTATATTGCTGATGATTCAAAGTATTATGCTGAAGAAGTTATTACTTCTATTATTGAAAAAACCGAACCGCTCGATACTTTTCCTGAAATAGGCAGAGTTGTACCAGAGCTAATGAATGAAAACATCAGAGAGCTTTTTATTTATTCCTACCGTATTATCTATGAAATATACCCTGACAATAACATAGCCGTTTTAGCAATTGTTCATGCAAAGCGTGATTTTTATGAAGCAGCTAAAGATCAGATTTTATAAAATAATTACTCTTCAGGCCGGCTCTTAATGTGGACATCCCTCTGCGGATATGGGATCTCAATTCCTTTTTCACGAAACACCCTGAATACCTCATAATAAATCTGGCTGCGGAGCACACCGGGCTTGTTAATATACTTATAGGTCCATATGCGCAGATTAAAATCCAGGGAGCTGTCTCCGAATTTATCAAAAAGCACATCAGGTGAAGGATGTTTCAATATACCATCATTTTTTTTAGCAATTTCAAGTAGAAGCTCCTTTATCATTTCCGGATCCTCCTTATAGGATACAGAAACAGGTATATTGTATCTTACATTCCTGTCCATGTGGCTCCAGTTAACAACTGTAGAGGAGATAAACTCGGAATTAGGAACAATTACGGAAATATTATCATTAGTAACAATTGTTGTGGCGCGAAGGGATATATCCACCACATCTCCATGAATCCCTGCAACCTCAATGCGGTCACGTATTTTAATAGGCCTTTCAAAAAGAATGATAAGGCCGCTTACAAAATTGCTGGTAACATTCTGCAGACCAAAACCGACACCAATACCCAGTGCACCGAAAATTATAGTAAGTGAACTGAGATCAATACCCGCTGTCTGAAAAACAATAATAAAACCTATAACAATTATGATGTACCTGAAAATTGCTCCAAATGCCTCCCTTGTGCCGATATCAATGCCGCTTTTTGCAAGGAGGGTATTTACTATATACTTTTTAAGCTTGGCTGTGACAAAAATCAGCAAAATCAGGAAAACTAATATATAGATGATAGTTAAAAGGGTAAACCGGGTCTTCCCCAGGTCAAATACTGCAATATTAAGGAAGTCTTTTATAGTCTGTAAAATGTCCATATTTTAATATATACCTGTTTTTTAATGAAAGCAAGGTATTTTTGACACTTTGAAATGGCCCTCCAAGCCCCCCTCCGGGGGGTGTATGGACCGGGTAGATGGGTAACAGTTGTTCGGACACATAGGTAACACTTAT
>CAYYKZ010000097.1:0-8568 GCA_964468455.1 uncultured Leptospirales bacterium
TGAATATTCCCGAAAAAACCGAGGGATTCCCAGTATTCTAAAAAATCATTGCCAGGCTGCTGAGAAATCATCTTCTCTATTCCTCATACTAAACTAATTCCCGGTATTCTTTCAGTATTCCGTTTTTAAGCTCATTAACTTCTTCTACAGATGAGTTAACCTCAAAAACACTTCTCTTGAGGGAATCGAGTGTAAACTCCTCATTTTCATCATTTCTTCTCCCTGTAAATACAGCTTTAAGAAGATTTTTTATGCTTTCAAGAAACGTGCTTTTCTTTAGAATACTATCTCTTTTTTCAGGATTTTCTTTAATTTCCTGAAAAATATTTTTTATGTTAATTAAAAATTCAACCTGTGCAATAGCTCCGTTTGCTTTAAAATGATTCATGGTTTTCTGATAAACATCAATATAAAGATCTTTTTCAGATTTATCAAGATGCTTCAATGAGACATAGCTGTTTAGTGTACAAAGCGCCAGATAGAGTTCTCGAAGATCATCTAAGTTTGCAGTGTACCTTCCTTTAACAAGGGCAGATGCTCTCAGAAAATCATTCAGTTTAGCCTGCTTTCTGGGGCTCACAAAAAAATTGCTGTCATTTTTCCTCATCTCCCCTACAAACCTGTTAACAAAAACATTTTTCATGAAAGATATAAATTCAGGAACAACAACTTTTATCGATTTATGTCTGTTTGTAATAATTTGATTAAGAAAAATTATCTGGTTAAAATATATTTTTTTATCAGGTTCTGAAGGCTCACCTTTCTGATTTGTATAAATTTTATCAATAAGCAGCTGACTGTAAACATTATTATCTTCAGGAATAATTGATTTATAAGTAAACCTGTCAAGTACAGCCTCTGTCACTTCATTCATACGCATATAGTTGGCAGTAGCAACAGCAGTATGAACAGCCGCGTCAATCTGCTCTGACCCGTTTATAAATTTCCTTTCATTAAGAACAGATAGTAGAGAACGAAGTACAACATCACTGGCATCAAAAAATTCATCTAAAAATACAAGGTTTGCTTCAATTATTGAGCCTTTAATATTATGCCTTATTCTTCCTTTCCTGAACTCATCAATATTATACGGGCCAAAGTAGTTATCCGGAGTCTGATCCTTACTGGCCTGTGAAGAAAAAACTCTGGCTCCTTCAAAAATATTAAATATTGAATTTGCCATGTATGATTTAGCCATACCTGTACGGCTAAGCAGAAGCATATGCTCCCCGGTTAGAATAGCGTAAATTGCCTGGTTAACTATTTCATCTCTGCCTATAATATTTTCGTTTATTCTCCCCATGTGCCAGTTCAGATACTCGAGTATAGTTGGAATATCAAACTCACTTTCCGGCACCTCTTTCATGACGTCGGAAACCATGGGACGTATTTTTTTCCCTGCTTCCTTCTGTTCTAAAAACTCATCACTGTAAATAGTTGTTTTATATTCTGCAACAGTTGTATCACCTTCAACAGAAACAAGAGTAGCCGACTCTGCAGAGCCTTCCTCGTGACTGATAATAGTGTATCCGTCATTTTCAAACAGACTTTTTATATCTTCTTTAATTGTATTCATACTCATTATTCCTTTATTGTTTTGCAGAAGGGATCAGAATTCTGAAAGACGTCCCCTCGCCCGGACTGGTTTTAAGGCCAATATTTCCGCCAAGGTTATCAAGAATATTCATGATAATCATAAGCCCAAGACCGGTCCCTTTTTTCCCTTTTGTTGAATAAAAAGGCTGGAATATTTTCTTTAAATTCTCTTCAGGAATTCCCATCCCTGTATCACTCACAGTAATAGCAACATAGCATCCTGAGACCGTATCAACAGTATCCACTTTAATTGTTATTTTTCCGAAACCGTCAACCGCATCCTCAGCATTCTCCAGAAGCTGTATAAAAATCTGGCTTAACTGGTTTGGAGTCGCAAACACAAACGGACTATCTTCCGGCAGCAGAAGGTCAACATCAACACCCTCATTCCGGATTTTGTTAATAAGTACATCAAGGGGATGGCCTGTTATTATTTTATTAATTTCACAGAGATCCTTGTCTCTTTCATCAATTATAGAAAGTGAAAGAAGCTGCTCTGATATAATTTTAATACGCTGAAGTTCAATTTTAAGGGCGTCAATATATTCTGAAGCGGGACTGTGGTCATCGACATTTGTATCTATAAAATTAAGATCCATGAACATATTATTAATATTGTTTTTAAGCTCAGATGCCACTCCTGATGCAAGAAGTCCCAGAGAGGTCATTTTTTCATTTTTACTTATCTTTTTGCGTATCTCCTCCTGCTCTGTCACATCCTCTATCATCATAAGGACTTTTTCAACATCCCCTCCCCTGTTAAATATAGGGGCGAATGTCACATTTATAGCAAGAAGCTTTTCACCTGAAACAGGCATATATTTAGCTTCACTCATCCTGACTTTCTTTTTAAGATTTACGGATGTTTCAAAAGCTTCTTTAAGACCCGATTCCTCAAATCCTTCATACTTTAATAAATTAAATCCTGAAAGTGTATTAGGATCGCGGAACATGATTTTACTGAGATTAGGATTCTCACTAATTGCAATTCCTGAAGGATCAGCAAGAATAATACCAACAGGGGCATTGTTTATTATTTCCTCATTAAGATCACGAAGATTTTTAAGCTCTTCAGCCTGTTTAATCTGCTCCTTAACCTTCTCTTCCAGTATTCTTGTATTATCCTTAAGCTTCCTCTGTATTAAACGCTGCTCAGTATAATTACGCATTACCCCTATCAGTCCGTAAATCTTCCCTGTTTTCGATTTTATGGGTGAAAAAGTGGTAACAAAATAATAAGGGGTTCCGTTTTCATATATTTTAAGCAGTTCATTTTCAAAAACATGACCGTTATTTAAAACAGAATCTACAACAAGATCACCGCGTTCCTTTTCTATTTCGTGAAGATAGTCCCGATAAGGCTTCCCCGGCTTTGATTCCCTTGTAGGAAATGTTTTCCCCCAGGCCTTGTTCATGAAGATTATTCTTTTTTCCCTATCTATTACAAAAATAACATCATAGGCTGCTTCAACAATCATTCTGAAATCAAGGGTTCTTTCATCTTCACCAGTGATGTCAAAATCATACTGTGTACCAAGCCGCTCAATAATATTTACAAGCTCATCCCTTGATAATTTTTCAAGTATAGTCAGGTCCATAGTCCAATTCCTGTTTTTTTAGTGAAATCCCTTAATCATTTCAGCATTTATTACTTAAATACCTTTTGTTCAGTTAATAATACCCTGATAATACCGCTGCAGAAAGCTGCCCTGGTATATGAATATTACCTTAAAACTAAAATACCTATCTGGTACTACTGCCGGAATCATTTATTTTTTTTATTCTGCTTAATAAGAGTTGAATAGAACCAGATTTCAATAATTGCAGATATAAACAATGCAACAAAAAATGAAACAGCAAAAAAAACAATATTGAATTCAAATACTGAGTAAACTATAGCCATATAAATAAGGAAAATGATAACCTTAACCATAAGTCCCTTAAAAGTAATTTTAAGCAGCTTAATAGCATGGGAGTCCGCAGCTTTATTGATTTGTACAATCCATAAAATTGAAAGGATAACTCCAAGCAGAGCCCCGAGAATATAGCCTGCAAATTCAGGCTTATTATAATTAAAAAAAACAAAAAACGTTCCCGCAATGTTCAGAACTGCTGGAATAACATGTAACCCGGCTACCTTTTTGTAAATGCTGTCCATACACACACACTCATAGTATTTTTATTTTTATGAAGTCAATATAACATCTTTTATAGAAGTGTCAATAATTATTAAAGTTAAAGGGGGGATTCCGGGGGACATATTAATGAACCATCAGAATATTAAGGCATATTCTGATGGAGAAAAAAATTTCGATTACTGCCCCCGGTTGTAGGGGGTTATAATACTGTGAACAGGGGAAAATACTCCTTGCAGAAAAATTTCATCCCGCAAAAAAAGAACATAGTCCCCTTTGTACAATAAGGCAGAATTTAAAAAGAGCAGGAATTATTCAGATTAATGACAACCGGATCCTGCACAGGTTTTAATCTTCGAAAAGGGTACCCCGTTTAATGAATCCTTGCCCAGCTGCCCCTTCTCTTTTTTTATTGTAAAAACCGGGTTTTTATGACAATAATCACAATTAATTTTTTTGCCGCCCATTTCCATCTTAAGATGCTTGGAACTAATCTTAGGAGTGGCATAAAGCATCGCTGCTGTAAAAAAAACTGACAAAGAAATAATCACTACTGAACTTGATTTTCTGTTCATTATCGCCCTCTTTTAGACTGGATATTATAAAACCGGTGATGCTGAAGCAGATGCTTCATATTCTCAGTAACCTCAGGAACAGCCCTTGAACCGTCAACTTCATAGACCTTACCTCTCCCTTTCCTGGCCAGTTCCTTGAAATATTCAACCGCAGCCCTGGTTCCGTTTTCTTCATCATAATATATTTCATGACGCTTATTTATAGCTTCCTCATCCTGGTCATCATCACGAACAGATAATTCTCCCCCGCATACTCTGCAGACAAAAGTATCCCCTTTTTTTTCAGGCATTATTGGTTCTATATATATATTATTCGGATGATTATTGTTATTAACACAAATTCTTCTGCCCATTATACGTCTCTTGGCAATTTCACGATCAAGAAATATTTCTATAATAAAGTCAATAATCATATCATCTTCAAGCAGCGCCTTTTCAAGAGCCTTTGCCTGCTCCGGATTTCTGGGGAATCCATCTAAAAGCCATCCGTTTTTACAATCGTCTTTATTTAGTCTGTCAAGAATCATTGGTATTGTAATATCGTCAGGAACAAGATCCCCTTTGTCAATATAGCTTTTTGCCTGTTTCCCAAGGTCAGTTCCTCTTTTTATATTATCCCTGAAGAGTAATCCCGATTCAACATGGGTAATGTTATACATCTTCTGAATTACCGCTCCCTGAGTCCCCTTGCCGCTGCCGTTGGGGCCGAAAATTAATATATTCATTTACTCCTCCAGGTTCATGCTTTTTTTTGCATTTATAAAATGAAGCCTCAATATGTAAAGAAAGTTTTAACCCTTCAAATGCTGACCCCATAGTCGCTGACATATTACACATTTTGTTCAAATTAATACGGGAGATCAATCAACTCTTTTTTGATGCAAAAACATGAATCTGAATACTAAGATAGTACTGGGAATAGCCAACATAAAACATTTTTTATTTCTGTTTTTTCAGAAAATATTTCAGCAACCCGGCCGCTGTTGACAGCGGGGATATTTAATCAGCACTATTACACTTAAAATTTTCCCTGAAATAGAAACAGAAAAAAAATATTATTACTGAGATATTATTGACATATATTATTCCCGCAGAAAAAATTATC
The DNA here is from genome assembly GCA_964468455.1 of uncultured Leptospirales bacterium. Lineage (GTDB taxonomy): Bacteria > Spirochaetota > UBA4802 > UBA4802 > UBA5550 > JBBAGC01. Next base: position 5,412 of record CAYYKZ010000097.1, read on the forward strand.
TGCATGTCTCTCATTGTGCATATAATAATATTTTGCTTAACAAAAGATTCAGAAATAAAAATAGATGATGAAAAAAATTCGCCATACCGGTTAACTCAATCGATATGACAGCAATATAAAAGGGAGTTAATTGCAATGTACCTTAACCATGAATTAGAAACACTAACCCCGGATGAACTGAAAAAAATTCAATTAACAAGGCTTAAAAATGCACTGGAATCCGCTGCTTCAACTCCATACTACAAGAAAATTTTCAAGGAGAATAAAATTGACATATCAACTGTTAAAACAGTTGAACACATTCAGGATCTCCCTTTTACCACAAAACAGGATCTAAGGTTAAGCTATCCTGACGGAATGGTGGCAGTGGATAAATCGGAAATAGTTAGAATCCATGCCTCATCAGGAACTACCGGAAAATCTACTGTAATTTTTTATACAGCCAATGATGTCGACAACTGGACCAATCAGGTTGCGAGAGCAATATACAGCACGGGTGTGAGAAAAAATGATGTTTTCCAGAATATGATGGGCTACGGCCTTTTCACAGGGGGGCTGGGACTGCACTATGGCGCTGAGCGTGTCGGATGCATAGTAATTCCAACATCAACCGGTAACAGCCTTAAGCAGATACAGATGATGCAGGACTTTAATTCTACAGCAATACACATTACCCCAAGTTACGCACTCCACCTTGTTGAAGTAATAAAAGAAGAGGGTATTGACCCGCATGATTTAGCTGTAAAAAAAGCTTTTTTCGGTGCAGAACCATATTCAGAAGCAACACGAATAAAGCTGGAAGAGTTATGGGGACTTGATGCATACAATATGTACGGCCTTTCCGAAATGAATGGTCCGGGAGTTGCATCTGACTGTGAAAAAAAAGCCGGTATGCATGTTGCTGAAGATTATTATATTGCGGAAATAATTGATCCTGAAACGGGACAGCAGCTTAAAGACGGTGAAGAGGGGGAACTTGTTCTTACCCACATAAACAGGGAGGCAATGCCCATTATACGATACAGAACCCGTGACCTGACAAGAATAATTCCGGAGCAGTGCTCATGCGGACGCACACACAGGAGAATTGAACGAATAAAGGGAAGAACAGATGACATGATTATAGTCGGAGGAGTAAATGTATTCCCTTCACAGATAGAATCTGTTCTTATGAATATCCCGGAGGTAGGGAACAATTATGTGATAGTCCTTGACCGTGAAGAGGGACTTGACCGTATGCATATAAAGGTTGAGCTCTACTCCAAGATGTTCCAGGGAGACTTAAAGGCTTTGCAGAGACTTAATAAAAGCATAGTTGAAAAACTCAGGTCTCTTATTATTATTAATCCAAGAATAGAGTTTATGGAACCCGGCTCTTTACCGCCAAGCCAGGGAAAAGCAAAAAGAGTTATCGACAACAGGGAAATATAGGGGGATAATATGCCGCATCAGGTCTCAGTTTTTGCAGAAAATAAACCGGGGAAAATAAGCCGGATCACAGAAGTATTAAGCAGACACAGTATAAATATACGGGCCATTACCATTTCTGATTCAGGAGATTACGGCATCATTAAACTTCTCCTGGATAAGCCCCAGGCCGGCAATGAAGCTCTTCAGGGTGAAGGTATTGCCTCCACTCTTAAAGATATTGCAGCTATTAAAATTGACGACTCACCCGGCGGGCTCCACAGGGCCGCATCTGTCCTTTCAAGGGAACAGATAAATGTTGAAGACGCCTACGGATTTACAATAAGGGAAAAAAATCTGGCTATTTTCGTGTTTCAGGTTGAGAATGTCCCGCTTACAGAAAAAATACTCAAAGCTGAAGGCTTTGAAGTTATCTCAGATAATGAACTGTATCTACTGTAAACAGCATCGGTAATGCCTCTTTTTTCTGTAATAATACCCTCCTGCAACAGAAGGGAGATGCTTAAATCGGCGCTCGATTCAGTTTTGAACCAGTCATTCAGGGATTATGAAGTCATAGTTGTTGATGACGGCTCAAGTGACGGCACAGATGAAATGATTGCATCATTCGGGAAAGCTGTAAAATATCTTTATCAGAAAAATTCCGGTGTAAGCAGTGCACGAAACCTGGGGATAAGATCAGCCTCATCACCTTATATAGCCCTTCTTGATTCAGATGACCTATGGAACAAAGAAAAGCTCCTTAAAGATGCTCAGTTTATTAAAGATAATCCGGAAATTAAAATTCATCAAAGCGAAGATATATGGATACGATCCGGGAAGAGGGTTAATCCAGGCAAAAAGCATATAAAAAAAGAGGGGTGGATCTTCCCTGAATCTCTTGACCTATGCATGATAAGCCCCTCATCTGCTGTATTATCCAGAGATTTATTTGAAAAATACGGTTTTTTTGATGAGAACCTGCAGGCCTGTGAAGATTACGATTTATGGCTGCGTATAACACCCTTTGAATACACAGGACTTATACGTGAAAAACTTATAACACGCAATTCCGGACATAATGACCAGCTTTCATCCCGCTACAGTGTTATGGATAAATTCAGGCTTTACTCAATTATCGAACTATTAAAACAAAACTCTTTAAAAAAAGAATACAGGGAAATCGCACTCATAAAAGCAATCGAAAAGGGATCTATAGTTAAAAACGGTGCATTAAAAAGAAAAAATCAATTAATATCAGATATGCTTGAGCATATAATCATTTCTCTGCACGAAGAAAACTATAAACAGATAGACTCTCTGAGCCTCTTAAGAATATAAAATCATTTATAATTTCAGAATCCAGAAATGACTCATCCGGAAAGGATGCGGAATAGAAAATATCCCCATTGTCCCGGAAAAATATAAATCGACCGGATCCGTTTACATCTGTATAACTGAGACTTATAACACCCTGATATTCAGACAAAGCTGAAAATCCCGGTTTTTTTTCCGGCACATCCGCAATAAACTTAAGCTTACCAGATCTTTTAAGAGCAAGAAGATTGTTCATATCCAGAAATAAAGCATCCCCACTGTCGGAAATCATCAGAGAAGTCTTTACATAGTGGACATTGGTTAATGCGTGATTATTCTCTTCACCATTTTTAATATCAACAACAGAAAGAAAATCCTTTTCCGGACTGCCGAAATGCACCAGTCCAAACAGACCATTACTGCTCACAGCAAT
>CAYYKZ010000098.1:0-1719 GCA_964468455.1 uncultured Leptospirales bacterium
ACCCCCATTGTGCTTACTTTAAGGAGTGAAAAATTTTTGCCGCATTCCGGGCAGAGTTTTTTTGACTGAGGAAGGTCATCTCTGGTTAGTTCCTCTTCAATAAAATCAACAACAGCATCTTTGTCTGATAAATCCAACATTGCGGCTACCGCCCTTCCCACTCTTGCCGGCATTGTACATGCTCCTTCTACTTTATATTTCTTAAATAATAAAGTTATGCATAAAAAATGTCAATAATGATTTGTTTCAGTAAGTGAAGCTGAAATAATCTTTGCAAACAAGGCTCTTTTAAGGTTGTAATTCTATTGCGCCGGATGAAGAAAAAATAACCACTTTTGTAAAAAAATGAGAACCTGATAAACTCCGCTCCTGTCAAAAGAGAAAAACAGGAGGATTCACATGAAAAGAAAAATTTTAGTAATGGTGTTATCTTTTATACTGGCAGGAGCTGCTTCAGCCTATTCCAACCGTACCCGGGTAAATGTCCCGAAAATTCAGCTGGCAATACTTCTTGATACAAGCAGCAGTATGGACGGCCTTATTAACCAGGCAAAATCGCAGCTCTGGAAGATTGTAAATGAAATGGCCCTTGCAGAAAAGGGGGGGGTAAGGCCTGAACTTGAGGTTTCTCTCTATGAATACGGAAATAATAATATTGCAGCAGGGGAAGGATACATACGCATGGTTCTCCCCTTTACCGGTGATCTTGACAGTATTTCTTCAGCGCTTTTTAATCTCACCACCAATGGAGGGGATGAGTACTGCGGCATGGTTATAGGTTCAGCCGTGCGTAACCTCACATGGGACAGGGATGAAGGCAATCTTAAAATTATTTTCATTGCAGGGAATGAGCCCTTTAACCAGGGGTCAGAGGGCTATACCAATGCTGTAAGGCAGGCTGTTTCCAGGGGGATTGTTGTTAACACAATATACTGCGGCAGCAGGTCCGATGGTATTAGTACATTCTGGAAGCATGGCGCTGATCTTGCAGGCGGCAGATATATGAATATTGACCAGGATAAAACTCCAGTAACAATAATGGCGCCGCAGGACGCGGAGATTGCACGTCTTGGCGAGGAGCTAAACAGAACCTATATTGCCTATGGTAAAAGGGGGAGTGCCAGAAGAAAAGAGCAGGAGAAGCAGGACAGCAATGCAATGGCAATGTCAGAGGAGGCGGCCGTTGAAAGGTCGGTTTCAAAGGCATCAGGGCATTACAGTAATTCAGGGTGGGACCTGGTTGATGCAGTATCCGGCGGGCTTTCAGTTAAAGATATAAGAGATGAAGAACTCCCTTCTGAGATGAGGGGTATGAGTAAAAATGAACGTGAAAAATATATTAAAGAGATGAGTATAAAACGGGAGAAGATTAAGGAGCGTATAAATAAGCTTAATGCTGAAAGAAGAGTATATGTTGAAAAGAAACTGAAGGAGTCGGGTGAGGAGAATACCCTGGACAGGGCCATAATCGGTGCTGTAAGGGAATCTGCCGGCAAAAAAGGTTTTTTCTTTAAATAGTATCTGTTATTTCATTAAACAGGGCTGTCCGGATTTTACTATTAAGACAGCCCTGTAGTAATCCCGGATTAAGGCTTTCCTGAATAATTCCTAAAGAGATATTTACCCCCGCCGCCTTCGGCGGCGGGGGTAATAGAGTATGTTAAACAAAAAAAGTTAAGGAATTAATACTGAAAAATAATAGCAATTGCTGAAGATGCA
>CAYYKZ010000098.1:1773-3061 GCA_964468455.1 uncultured Leptospirales bacterium
GAATACACAGGGTTGAGGGCAAGGGAAGGGTTCTGAAAAATAATAGCAATTTCTGAAGATGCACCCTATCATGGCACGGTTGCTATCATGGGGTTCTTTTACTTAATAACAGATAGGTTTTTGCGAATTGTTATTACATCACTATCCGGGAACAGGTCTAATAATATGGGGAAGAAAAGCACAGTTATTTCAAAGAGAAAATATCTTCTTACTACAATAATCAGAGTTGAAGTGCTCCTGGCTCTCTGCATTTACCCTGTGGGTTTTTTTGTAGGGATTGAGGGTTCACAGTATATTAAACTCTCCGTAGCTCTTGTTTCTGCGGGACTGGTTCTTGCCTTGATTGCAGGGGGAAGAAATTTTAACAGTTTTGTTAAACCCCTTAATTACCTGGGTGAATATATAAATTCTCTTTATAACAATGATTTTACATACCGCGTGGATTTGTCCCTTACATCAGGTCACAGGGAACTTTTTGACCAGCTTAATAAAACCACTGACAAGCTGGAGGGGGTTATTGCCGGAATAAAAAATTCCGCATCAACTGTTGTTGAAAAGATCGATGACATTACATCAGGGAACAGAAAGATAATTGAACTGACTGACGGGCAGATAGAGGCTCTGCAGAAGACATTTGCAGCTATTGAGGAACTGACTGCAACAGTAAAGGCTAATGAAAATAATGCCTCAAAAACTGAGGAGAATTCCGGAGCCACTGTTAATGCAGTTCTGGAGGGGGATAATGCAGTTAATGAAACGCTTGCTGCCATGGAGGAGGTTATTGAAAGCAGCGGCAGAATAAGAAATATAATAGGAGTGGTCAATGAAATATCATTTCAGACCAACCTTCTTGCCCTGAATGCTGCTGTTGAATCTGCCAGGGCAGGTGAGTATGGCAGGGGATTTTCTGTTGTTGCCGCAGAGGTAAGAAACCTGGCCCAGAGAAGCGCGGCTTCCGCAAAGGAGGTGCAGGTTCTTATTGATGATGTGGTGGAAAAAATTCTTCAGAGTAATGAGCTGGTTATGAAAACAGCATCATCACTTAATACAATTACTGACTATACAAAGAGCATTTCTTCGCAGATTGGCGAGATCAGTGCTACCTCAAGGGAGCAGTCAGAGGGGATTGAGGATATAAGCAGATCTATAGGAAAAATAAAGGACTCCACAGGTAATAACCGGTCACTTATTGACAGATCCATAAAAACAGATGAGGAAATAAGGGAACTGGCGCTGCAGCTTTTTAAAATTGTAAAAAAATTTAAACTCGGCTGATTCAGCGCCCTGC
>CAYYKZ010000098.1:3161-8550 GCA_964468455.1 uncultured Leptospirales bacterium
CTCCCCTCTGCATTATAGTCAGGAAAGGCTGATGTTTTTACTATTACAATATTATATCTCGGATAAATATAAATTGCCTGACCGTAAATTCCTATTGCCATAAATTCCCCGTCGGGATTTTCCGGTATCCACCACTGATAGCCGTATCCAAGCACCCACCCGGATGCGGGGTTTTTTCCAGGCATAAGGTGCGGAGCGTCAGGTGTTGTTGAATCCTCCACCCATTTTTCCGGTACAATCTGCCTGTTTTCCCATTTCCCTTTTTTCAGGTAAAGGCGCCCGAACCTGGCATAATCCCTGAGAACAGCATTAAATCCTCCAAAGGCTGTTTCCATCCCTTCACTGTCAGCAAGCCATGCAGCGTCAGCTTCCATGCCCAGAGGTTTCCATAGCTTTTCCTCTGTATATTCAGTGAGGCTTTTCCCTGTTGCTGCAACAATTATCATTCCAAGTACCTGGGTATCCATGCTTACATAGTGGTTGTAGGTTCCCGGCTTTCTCTCGGATTTCAGGGAAGCAATAAAATTTTTCAGCGGCCTGTTCAGGGCAAAGTCGCGGCTCATGCGGTTAATGTCGGAATTAAAATCGCCATAATCTTCATTAAAGCGGATTCCGGAAGACATCTGGAGCACGTCTTTTATCCTTACTCCATCATAGCCGCTCCCTTTAAGATAAGGCACATAGTCTGTAACAGTATCCTCAATGCTTTTGATGTGACCCTCCTGAACTGCTATTCCAAAGAGTGCGGAAACAATTGATTTGGAAACAGACCATGATATAGCACGGGAGGATTCACTGTTTCCCCTGTAATATTTTTCAAATTTTATTGTGTTGTCTTTTAGCACTATAAGGCCTGTTGTATGTGTGCTTTCAATAAAATCGGCTGTTTTTTTCTTTTCGCCTTTATAGGTGTAATACTGAGGAAGATCCTTTAAATCATAGTCGAACCTGTGAATGCTCTCTCCGCTTTTTACAACGGTTGAATCAAAGAGTCTGTCCATGCTTCTGAAGTTTTCATCAATTTCATCTGCATTGAAAAGGGACACAACTCTATTGAGTCTTACTAACCTGTTGTAGTTTAAAGCACCTGCGATAACTGCAGCAGCAACGAGAATAAGAGTTCCTCTTAAGAGATATTTTTTAAGCTTACCTGAATTTGACATGCTGTTCCATCCTGGTTTAATAAAATTGTATTAAGCTTCTCATTCCCTGACTGCCCGCAATAATTCCGGAGTGCAGGGAATGCAGTACATATGATGAGAAGATAGTGAAAATTTTATGCCGGTAAATATTTTCCTGCTTTATTTTCTCAGGTCAATATCCACTCCTGAGGTTTCATAAAGTGTACTCAGTGTAATTCTGTCTGATATATTATAATAATATTCTTCAACAACCCTCTGTAAATTAAGGGCATCATCAGTTTCATTATCTGAAAGAGGTTTTAAATTCCCCATACCCCTTTCCTCTTTGTATATGTTTTCAAGAAGAGCGCATGCGTTATACATTAACTCCGGATCATAGAGAATAAATGTTTCCCCCTCTCCCGGGCGGGCCCATTTGAATGTGGTCATTATGGAAAGTATTGAAACAGATTTGTCTTCACGTTCCGGTCCGGTATATCTGGCCCATTCCATTTCCGGGATGTATGATGCCTTGTATCCCATAAGCTTTGAGGGCACAGTAATATTTCTTACCCAGCGGTCAATTAGCGGGATATCAAGCCCGGCAGCTTCCAGTGCCGCATTAACAAAGGTTGTACAGACTGCTCCCCTGAAGGTTTTTGCGTTTTCTGTAAAACCGTAATTTTCATAGGCTTTTGCTGCAGTGAATTCTGCAATATACTCTTCCAGTCGGTGTACAGCGTCCGCAGCGACAAGAGATGTAATCCATGCGGATTTATCATTCTGCTCCATTACTGCATCAATATTATTCCCATTAACTTCAGCATCCCTGTCAAGGTGTCCGTCTGTGAAGGTGAAATTTGTAAAAGCTGTAAAACCGAATCCATTCTTTAAAGCTTTCATATCCTCACCCTTATGATCCCCTGTTTCTCCATAACCTTTAATGACACCATTTTTACCATAAACCAGAGTAGCGTGGCCGAATACATGGGAGTAGTTGTTTACAGCAGAATTAACTGATCCCTGTGCCAGAGTTGACATAACAGACGCGGGACTTTTCCAGTTGAGATATTTGTTGGATCTTTGAACCTGTATTGATATAAAATTCTGTGTTCCGTATTTTTCTGAAAACACCTGCTCCAGTGTAGGGGCATCACAGGCGGATATTAGAAAGATAAGGCATGATAATATAAGAAACCGCGGGATTCTGTAAAATTTTTTCATCAGGAAAACCTCCGAAATAGAATAACAGGCTGAGCGTTATTGAAGAATACAGAAATTCCGGAGCTTCTGTCCGGTCAATTTCTGATATATCAGAAATTATCCATCTTTTTATTCTTTCTGTATTCTATCGGTGATATGCCGGTGAATTCTCTGAATACGCGGTTGAAAGTGCGGAGGTTTTCAAATCCCGATTTCATTGCAATTTCTATAACTGTGGAGTCCCCATCTGCAAGTTCCTTCCTGGCAGATTCAATCCTGAAATAATTAGTCATTTCACCTATTCTTTTACCTGTATGCTGCTTGAATAGCCGGCCGAAATTATCAGGATGCATATTATATTTTGCGGCAAGTCCCTCCCGTGAAACAGGGACATGAAAATTTTCCCTGATAAAATCCACAGCAGACTCAATCTGTCTGATCTTTTCCGGGGAAAGAGAATCCTCTTTGCTGTTCTCTTTTGCACGCACTTTTGCAGGGTTTCTTTTTGAAAGAGCAAACCCGTTTATCAGTATAAGAATCAATACACCGGCAGGTGCTGTATCTCCGGTATGTATCAGGTCCTGATAGTAGAAAACATCATTTATCATGGCTAAACTTAGAACAGCTATTCCTGCAAAGAGCGGAATAGCTCCTTCTCTCCTGTTCTTCAGTGCAAGCCCGACTGTCCGGAAAGACGCAATTGATATTATTACCATAAGAAAGTGAAAAACATCAAGAGTTAAAGCAAATAATATGGGGGGAGAGAAAATAACAATCAGACAAAGAATCAATAGAATCATTTCAATTATTTTTCTGAATATTCGCGAAGATTCATCCGGGAAAAATTTCTCCATATATCTGAGAAAGAAAAAGGGGCTCATATAAAGGGTTAAATATATAGTCTTTACAAATAGAGGCCAGGCCATATTGGGGAAAATACTTAATATAAGCATTTCTCCTGTGCTTATAAGATAGATTGAGATCAGAAAACAGAAAAAGGCAAAATATAAAATTGAATAATCTCTTCTTGATGAAAAAAGAATAATCTGATAGAGGGCCATAATAAAAATACTTCCAAAGAGAAATATTTCATAGAATCTGGCTGCTTCACGCCTGGAATTAATCGATTCAGCAGATCCCAGCAGTGGAGAAGTCTGGTTGCCACCTTTTGTATAGTGGAAGTTTGATATATTCTGTACAAGAATAAGTTCTTTACCTGAAACATTCAGAGGGAAAATTTTTTTGCTCCATTCAGGTTCAGATTCTTTTTCAGAAGTTCCGGTTTTTCCTGCTCCTCCCAGATTTTTCCATGAAGCGATTATTTCATAGGAAGATTTGACTTCTCCGAAATATAGTGCAAGAGGGGGGTGTTCCTCAGGGAGTCTGATTTTTAAAACATAGGAACCATACAGTTTCCCGGTTAAAACCGAGTCATCTGTTTTGTAGCCATTCCATGGGCCCGGTATATTGAATATCAGGGGGGAAGCTGCCTGTTTATAATCATCCTCTGTTTTAATAAAGGTTTCCGGAAAAAATTCCCATTCACCGGAAAGTTCAACAGGTTTATCTGATGAAAAATCGATATGAGAGAGGTCAATAAAACCATTAAGAGCAGCAGGTTTTGACAGAAGAATATCGGTTGATAAGAAAAAAAAGAAGAATAGAAATATGATTAATAGGGGCAGATAAATTCTATTTAAAAAATTCAATGAATACTTATTCATCAGGATTCTCCCCTGTATAATATGAAGGTTATTATAAGACCTCATATTTTATATTAATATTGAACCGCTCTAAGATCAGGGTATTTTTAAAGTTCTTGAAAATATTAATCTCATATGTTATAACTGATTAAGTAAAGATTAATTCTATTACCGGAAAAGAATAACATGAAAAAAATTTTATTACCAGCATTATGTTTAATATTAATTTCATGCTCAATGTCAGGGCAGATAGAGGGGATTGCCAACAGAACAACAGGCCCGGGGCCTGGTAATGTTTCTCGGGAAATAATTGATCTTCACAACAGCCTTATTATTGCTGATCTTCATTCTGATGCCCTTTTGTGGGAGAGAGATCTTCTGAAAGAAAACAGCAGGGGCCATGTGGATATTCCCAGGCTTATACAGGGGAATGTTGCTCTTCAGTCATTTACAATTGTATCAAATTATCCCTTTCTGGTAAACACAGGCTGCAACTTTGCATTTACCGATGTTTTCTGCTGTTTCTCTTTTCTGCAGGGGATGCCCTTTAAAACAGCCTTCAGTTCAAGGGAGCGGGCTCTTTACCAGATAAATAAGCTCCATGATGCTGAGAAAAGATCGGGAGGTAAATTCTTTATTATCCGGACAAAGGCTGATCTTGATGGTTATCTTGCAATGCGGAAAAAGAACCGGAATATTGCTGCCGGATTTATCGGCCTTGAAGGGGCATACCCCCTGCAGGGTAAGGCGGAAAATCTTCAGAAGTTTTTTGACGCAGGTGTACGCATGATCGGTATGACCCATTTCCCCGATTCATCAATGGCAGGATCAGCCCACGGATTCAGAAAGGGGGGACTCACTCCGGAGGGGAGGCGCCTTGTAAAGAAAATGCAGGACATGGGTATGATTATAGACCTTTCTCATGCTTCCAGGGAGACAATAAAGGATATTCTTGAAATTGCTGAAAAACCGGTTCTATTTTCTCATACCGGGTTAAAAGGAGTTTGCGATAATAACAGGAATATCACAGATGATGAGATCCGGGGGATAAAGAGAAACGGCGGCGTAATTGGTGTGGCATTTTTTGAAAAGGCCACATGCGGTACAGGTATTGATAGTATAATAGATTCAATGGAGCATGTAATAAAAATTGCAGGGATAGATCATGTTGCCCTGGGTTCCGATTTTGACGGAGGGGTAGCAACCCCGGTTGATTCATCAGGATTAATCCTGATAACAGAAGCACTGGTTAAAAGGGGGTATTCCGGTAAGGATATTGCAAAGATTATGGGGGGGAATGCACTCAGGGTTTTAAGGGAGGTATTGCAATGAACTATTCAGGATTTTTTAAATTTAATGAAT
>CAYYKZ010000099.1:0-8534 GCA_964468455.1 uncultured Leptospirales bacterium
ATTAAAAAGCTGTCAGCGGATTCTAAGGGATTCGGATTACAGTATAGATCCGGCATCCAACGGGGAAGAGGGCCTTTCCATGCTTGAGCGTGATGACTACGATCTTGTAGTAACAGACCTAATGATGCCAGGTATGGGCGGCATGGAAGTACTTAGAACTATCAAGGCAAAAAAGATAGATGTAACTGTAGTTATTTTTACAGGTTTTGCCACAGCGGAAACCGCAAGGGAGGCCCTGAAAACAGGTGCCTTTGATTATATTCCCAAGCCTTTTACTCCTGAGGAGTTCAGGGATGTTGTAAACAATGCACTAAGCGCAAAGGGAGATGAAGAAGCCAATATGCTTGATCTTATGGCTATTGTTTCTCATGAGCTTAAGAGCCCGGTATCTGTAGTCCAGACAACAGCCCAGACCCTTGCAAAAGGGTATTTCGGGAATCTTGAACCGAAACAGAAGGAGATATTGAATACTATTATCAGGAATTGTCAGTATCTGGAGGATATAATCCGCAGCTATGTAGATCTTTCGAAAATGGAACTTGATAACCTGGAATCATTTGAAAAAAATATTGAGTTTATAGAGGATGTGCTGAAACCGGTTATTACAATTCCCGAGTATGAGAATAACGCAAAAAATATGACTCTGGTAACAGATTATAAGGCTGGCGGTGAACTGCAGGGGGATGAGAATCTTCTGCGGATTGTAGTAACCAACCTGGTTAATAATGCCATAAAATACGGCAGAGAAAATACTGAGATAAAAATTGATGTTTCAGATGATAAAGGCAATCTGGTATTTTCAGTTTATAATCAGGGTGTGGGTATATCACCGGAGGATATAGAAAATAAACTTTTCAGTAAATTCGGCAGGCTGAAGCAGAAGGGAACTGAAGGAATTAAAGGTTCCGGCCTGGGCCTTTATATCTGCAAAAAGATTATTGAGAAGCATAATGGTAAAATCGATGTTGAATCTGAAGTGGGAAGTTTTGTGAAATTTACTGTTAAAATTCCAAGAAAAAGAGTATAAGTCTATTCTGAAATTAATTTGTAGTTGATTTTAAATAATTCTTCCTGTATTGTTATGTATATAAGTGCTGTATTATTTATTATTAATTATTTATCCAGGTTTTAAATTTACCGGAGGTAGTGATGCAGAATAAACGGAGAGGCCCTGATTTTGTAATTAAGGTTATTAATACCATATCAGGAGTTTCATGGATACTTATCTTCCTGGTATTTCTTTTTATTTCAATGGCGAAGCCTAAATTTCAGGGATTCAGCAGGGGAATGGGAACCATTCAAGGTTCATGGGATGCAGCTTTGCTGAATGTTGTGGCAGGGCTTCTTGTTCTGCTGATTGCTTTAAGTGCAGTAGGTATAATATTCAATTTCCTGAGAATGAAAAGAAAAACTGACCGTATAAGGGCAACCCTTGTTCTTTCCGGAGTTCTTGCCCTTGTGGGGCTGCTTGCTCTTATTTTCAGGTAATCTTTGCTGAGTGGCCAGGACTGTATTTGCGTTACTGATATATAATCAGACCTGGCTGCGGATTAAGATTTAAAACTTCTTCCGGGGACATTAATGGTCGGTCGTAATGTACCCCCTGCCTGCTTGAGTAGTAATACCAGAGTTTAAAACCTTTATATGGGATATTGACTGCTGCAGAATTTCGTGAATGTGTCCCTGTTTTAGCTTCAGGTTTTCCCCAGCCCGAGGTAGCGTGAACAGGAATTACCTGGCTGTAATTTGAATTAACCTCTTCTCTGTTCCTGATCATTTTAGCATGAAACTGATGAAAAACCAGCTGTCTTTTGCCCGGAATATTATTTGCTTTCAGGTAATCCTGTATTATCTGCTGTACTTCATTTATCTCTTTACCGGAAATTGATCCAATAACTTTCATCGGTTTAGTAGTACGCCATTCCGGATCAAGAGCCAGGTGAACATTCGGGTATTTTAGAAAAGGGATAAGTTCCCTGATTGCTTCCTGTGGAGTGTATTTCCCAATCTGGTGATCAAGGTAGATGAGCATTTTATTGGCCAGGGCAAATTCAATGTAGGATTCTATGAGCCGTCTGTTTATTCTGTTGATTTCACCTTCAGGCTGACAGGTTCCGTATATTACATAAAATGCCGGGACAACCCCTTTTTCTCCATTAATTGATCTATATTTTTCAGCAGTTTTTTTAACCAGTTCTGCCAGTTCCTCTTTTGAATAACGTCCAAGTATTCCCATTATTTTTGAATTGGGATGTCCGTAATAGGCTACAATGTGGTTGTCTGCAAAAAAATTCGGGGATAGAAAAAAATCCTCTGTGATTTTTTTAAAAGGATACATAAAAGCAGATGCAATCCGTTCCATATAATTCTGTTTTACGGCCGGGTTATTCACTGTTTTTTTAGGATCATCATCTGACATGAAAATATTAGCAGGGATAATTATTATTAATAATAGAACAGCAAGTTTAGCATTGAAAATATTTTTCATTTATGAGTTATCCTCAGCCGGTTTTTCTGCAACGGGATTTAAGATGACAGAGATTGCGGATTCCGGTCAAACATTATATTTATCAACATATATATTTTTTTATTTTTAACATCTCATAAAAGAGTTGACTTTGTTAGTTTGAAAGAGCAGATCCCATATATCTTATAAGAGAGGGATTATATGAAAAAAATTACATTACTGGTTTTAATGATTTTTGCAGCAGTAACATTTTCATTTGCTCAGCAGAAAATGCCGGCTGAAGTAAAAATTGTTGCAGACAAAATTACAAAAATCTCATCAGACTATTATAAGGCACTTGCCAAAGTTAAAAGCGCTAAAGAGATGGCAGCAGTTATAAATAAATATGCTGCAGAACTTGAAAAGATTGCTCCTCAGGTACAAAGGATTGAAGAGAAATATGGAAGCATGGAAGATGATTCTGATGATGAAGAAGATCTTCCTGAGGATCTTGCTGAATTTGAAAGGTTCCTTGCTGAACAGATGAATAATAGTGACATAGGAGCCGGATTCCAGAATCTTGCAAAATATTATACTGATCCGGATGTTCAGAAAGCACTTGAGAGGCTTGCAAAGGTTTCCGAGAGTATGGGTATGTCCGATGACGATGATGACGAATATAATGAAAGTGATTCCGGAAATGATAATGACATTTACAATGAAGATGATAGTGACAGCGATGATAACGAAGATGAGGACTGATTTTTAGAAAAAGGATTAATTCAGCCGCGGCTGTCAAAAAAAATTTTTTACAGATATTATGTAATACATGGAAACGAGAAATGATTGTTTTCTTAATATCTGCAGAATCCCGAATTTTTCAGACAGTCCGCCATGAACTTTTATAATGTAATTGAGTCCAGTATTCTATCCATGATTTCTCTGATACTGCTGAATTTTTTTTCCTGAGATAATATATACTCGCCACTTTGAACATATCTGCTTCCATCCAGCTCATGACCGCAGTTTTTAATCAGAGCAGCAGCGCTTTCATATGTTGTTTCCAGATGGAATTGTAATGCTAATATTTTTTCATTGAGAATAAAACCCTGATTAGCGCAGGCTTCTGTAGATCCTATTGGGATGGCTCCTTCAGGTATAGTAAAGGTATCTCCATGCCAGTGGAAAGCATCAAATTCTTCCGGCAGAATTGAATCAAAAACTGAATCCTTTAAGTGATCTGATTTTTTTACAGGGAACCAGCCTATTTCCCTGAACCGGTTTCGGGAAACTTCTGCTCCAAGAACTTCAGCAATGAGCTGAGCTCCCAGACATACCCCAATTACAGGTTTACCTGATTCAATTGTTTTCTTGATAAATTTTTTTTCATTACTCAGCCATGGGAATTCCTTTTCATCTGAAACACCCATAGGCCCGCCCATGACTACAAGTAAATCAAATGTTCCTGGAGACGGGAGTTCCTGTCCCAGGTAGAGCTTTGTAGATGAGATAATATAATTTTTATTTTTAAAATAATCGAGCATTCCGGCGGGGTTTTCAAACTCCACATGCTGGATATAGTGTATTCTCATTTAAGGTCTCCATGTAATATAATTTTAATCACTGCTTAACTGAGAATAAAAATATATGGCTTTTGAATCCCGTGCAATAATTAAATGCCTCAAATGAGCAGGTGAGTTTTCATCCATGTTAAATTTGGTTTATATTAAATTTGTTTTTTTAACAAATTATATGCTGCCATGCCTAAATAATCAGGAGAATGAATATGGGATTTGTGAAAATAAAAGGTTTTAAAGGTATGATGTATATACCGGAAGAGTCAGAGTCACCTAAAAAGCATCCATGTGCAGACTGTTTTTTATGTAATTTCTGCAGTGATGAAAGGTGTGATTTATGCTTAAAGGGGAAAACAGATTATAATTCCAGGGAGTGTAAATGTAAAAAAAACCCGAATGATTAACAGCAATTGATATTTAATGCCGGGAGTTTTATACTAAAATAGTTTCTATGTCTCCTGCAACATCAAGACCGGCATTGATTCCCCGGTCGCTAAAGATTATTATTCCCGATTTTTTATCTGTAATGTTAACTGTAATTTCCGAAGACATGCTTTCATCAATCCGCCCGGTCATGAATCCCTGCATTGGGGAGGCAAGGGATGTTGCCTTATCCCTTTTAACATATATTTCAAGAAGATAGTCATTTCTTTCAAGTACAAGCTCTACTTTATCCAGGTCTACAGAGCATCTGTTTAACACAGTTTTATTATAGGTTGAAAATTTCATAATTGTATTATCAATAAGCAATGCTGCAATAAATCCTGTAAAAGATCCCCGCAGCCAGGGGATCTTTGCTGCTGATGCAAAAAAAGAAACCCCGGGATTTGAAAAGTGGTTGCTCTGCATCCATATATAAGCTGACGGGAATGAGTGTCCCCAGTCTTTTTCTATGTAGCCCCGGCCTCCGGTAAAATCTGCATGTGTCCCCTTAATTATCATAGAACCGTTGATTTCATGATCCATGCTTACTATTCCGTGATAGCATTCCATGAATGGTGCAAATGAGTATGGCCCCATAATTCCCGGGGCATATATTTTTTTCGGCCAGAGAGTCATACCGGAGAAGTTCAGTTCTCCGGATATTTCCGGAAGGGATAGAGAGATTTTATCCTCTGAAAAAAAGTTGTTCCCTATGCGTACCTCAAATTTCCCGGGAGTCGGAATGAAATCTGTGAAGTCGAATCTGTGATAACCTGATTCGTGGTTTTTTCCGTCAAGCACCTGTATAAAGGCTTCTCTGTTGCCATCATTATCCATTGACACACCAGGGATAATGGCAATGGCGCTTTTATTTTCTCTGTCTATGAGTTTATAGTACCACCCCTCAAAATATTTTTTGCTTTCTCCCCAGCCATGGTACTGCTCAGGATTAAAGAATGCCCTGATTTTTTTCATAATTTTAATTAACCTGAATCAGTAAAAAAGGCTGATTGAAAGCCCGGTTATTAGAAGAGCGGAAAAGAGAACATGAATTTTTACTGTTGCTCCTGCTGCTTTTTTAAGCTCATCCGGATTGCTGTGATTTTTGATTACATTTATTGCAGCACCGGGGAAAATGAGAAGATACGGGATAAGGGGGAGGAGCAGATACCAGGCGCTCACTGAAGTGAAAATGTAAAGTGCTGTTATATTAATTATTATTGCACACTGAACTGCTATATAAAGGAAAGAGGTAATTCCTGTGCCAAGCCTTGAGGCTACACCATGCTTCCCCGCGCTTCTGTCCGCTTCCAGGTCTATCATCTGCCCTATAAGGAGTATTGAGAGTGTGCTTAATCCGCAAACCGGCATTAGAATTAACAGCTCATTGTTAAGGGGCAGATTCTGACCCAGTGCAGCCATGAGAATTGCCATTGGCCCGAATGCCAGCCATACTGATATTTCACCCATACCGCGATATGCCAGTTTAACAGGAGCGGCAGTATAATACTTGCTGAAAAAAACTGAAATGCCAAAAATGATCCATAACAGAGGCCACAATTCCTGTTGAATAAAGAACATAAGTAAAATGTTAAGGCAGAGAGCTGCAGCAAGAGAGATCCTTGCTATCATGTACATTCTTCCTAATAGTTCAGGGTGGCTTTGAAGAACACCGGAACCGCCACTGAATTCGTTTCGTTCGGCATTAACGCTGTCGGTTCCCTGGAGTGTATCATATATGTCATTGTAGACATTTGTTGCAATGTGGATGAAAAGACCGGAAATGAGTACAATAATAAATCCCGGGATATTTATTAAACTGGTAATTTTTACACATAAAAGTGTTCCTGCTGCAAGGGGAGCAATTACAGAAGTTAAAAACGGCGCTCTTATCATTTTGAATATTGACGGCTTTTCTATTGTCATAAATCCTCTTGTCTGGTTTGTTTGTTGATGAAGCTTTTATAAAAACTATAATTAACAGGATTGCAACCATTAAATTTTGGACATGATGAATATATTTGACCCCATTACGTCTGTCGGCTGTCGAACACTTTTCCTCCTCTCCATTGTGGCTCACTACTACCCATATTTATGCTCCATGCCCCCAGCCGATTAATCTGAAGTTCAGAATGAACTTATTCCGGCGTCCCCCGGAGGGGGATGTCTAAATATCTGCTCATATTTATATTTAATTAACGCTAAAGAAGAATAAAAAAACACAAAAAAAAGTTAATTAACCCCTTTCGGGGGTGGCGGGAAAATATTTTCTATGGGAAAAAATTCATTCCGCCGGGGGCTCAGCTTAATTATTTGTCCTTACAAAGAAGTGGGTAGTAGTCAGCCATTGTGGGGAGGGGGTTAGGGGTGGGGTCAATCAGTAAAATTAAAGCTTGACCTTAAGGGAATTTTAACAGTCAGAATGTATAAATATTATTTTTTTTAACAATAATGCTTCAGCTTCTGAAGGATGGACTGTATAGAACCTATGAACATGATTGCTCTGATTATTTTTTTACTTTATGCTGCAGCTGTGATGCTCATGGGGTATATAATAAAAGGTAATGGAAAGTATAAATTCCCTGTAAGAAAAGCAGTTCACTTCGGAACAGGGATGCTTCTTCTTTATCTTACATTCAAAGCAGAAAAGGATACCCTTATAATTCTGATTACTCTAGGCACAGTTCTTTCTCTGATTACTTATTTTGTTAACAGTTTCAGTTATATTCACAAAACATCGGAGTCGAGCCTGGGCACAATTTTTTATCCCTTCGGGCTTCTGGCTTCATTGCTAATACTTTACAGGATGCCTGTATATTATTTTCAGATATCCATTCTTGTCCTGGCTGTTTCAGACACAGTTGCAAATGTATGCGGACTTATACGAAAGAGGAATTTTCGTTTTGCAGTATTTAAAGATGAGAAAAGTATTCTCGGTGCTGCAGGTTTTGCTGTGACTGCTTTTGCCATACATCTGTTTTTTCTTCCTTCTTGTTATCCGGGTCTATTGCTATTTGTATTTTTTTCTGTAATCGTCGCTTTACATATGGAATTAATCTCTTTCAAAGGATCGGATAATTTTACAATACCTGCAGGTACAGCTGGTTTTTTCTTTTTTATGGATTCTAAGTCTATGGAATTGTATACTCTTATTTATCCGGTGCTTATTATTGTTCTGGCTGCAGGCGCATATTTTTTATTCAGAAAAAAGATTTTAACCCGGTATGGAAGTCTTGGAGCATATTTAACAGGAGTATACTTTTTTCTGATCCTGGATCCCAGGTTTGGTATACCTCTGCTTTTCTTTTTTATTACATCTGTGATTCTCACAAAGATAAATTCCTGGGGAAATAACAAAGCAGAGGAACGGGACACTCGAAATATATGGCAGGTTATGGCTAACAGTCTCCCTGCAATGATTGCAAGCTTAGCTTATATTTTTTCCGGAAATGATATTTTTCTTTATTTTTATATTGCTCTTATTGCTGCTGTTACAGCAGATACATGGGCCAGTGAAGCAGGGCCATCTTTGACAGGGAAGTGCTTTTCTCTGAGAAGTTTCAGGATAGAAAAATCGGGGATTTCCGGCGGCATATCTTTCCAGGGCTCTCTGGCAGCCTTGACAGGTGCAGGGGCAGCAACGGCTTTAAGCAGCTTTATATTTTTCAGCAGTACAGATTATTCCATGATATTGATTTTAACACTGGCAGGGTTTTTCTCATCCTTTACGGATTCTTTTTTAAGCGCCTTTCTTGAGCCTCTTCTCCTGCGTATGAAAATTTTTCAGCGCAAATTAAATGCGGGGAGTGATTATCCTGCGCCTAATGATATTATTAATCTCCTCGGTTCATCTGCTGCAGTACCGCTTTTTATGATGTTCAGCTATGTGGTATGAGTATCTTAACATTATGGGATGTTATAGTGTTTAAGTTATAAAAAAATATTAAAATGGCCAGAAAAATATAAGTGCAGGTACTCCAATTGAAACAATCAGAATATCAAGAGGGAGACCCATTTTCCAGTAGTCGGTAAAGGCATAACCTCCCGGGCCCATAACCAGGGTATTTGACTGATGACCTATTGGAGTA
>CAYYKZ010000100.1:0-8489 GCA_964468455.1 uncultured Leptospirales bacterium
TCTTAAAGGGGAGACCTTTGCAGCGGAATGTTTAACTGAACCGAGAGGGGGTTCCGACTTTTTCGGTGCAACAACAAAGGCAAGGAAAGATGGTGATGACTGGATAATAAGCGGACAGAAAAGATTTATCGTGGGAGCAGAAGGAGCTGACTGGTTTATGGTATATGCAGTTACAGATCCTGATGCGCCTCCTCACAAAAGAATGACATGCTTTATGATTCCAAGAACAGAGGGTGTTGAATCAAAATATATTTACGGACTAATGGGTGTACGGGGCGGGGGTGCAGGGCGGCTTCTCCTTGATGAAGTACGGGTTCCTGAACGATACGCCCTTAACGGCATTCACAACGGTTTTGAAGTTTTTATGACCAACATGATACCTGAAAGGCTGGGAACAGCAGCAATGACAGTAGGGTCTGTGAGGCCTGCACTTGAAATTGCCACATCCTACACATCAAAAAGGAAGGCATTCGGACAGCCCATAATGAATTTCCAGGCTGTGGGATTTAAAGTTGCAGATTCATCAATGATGATGGACGCCATGAGATCAATGGCATATACTACAGCACTTGCAATAGATTCAGGGAAAGCATCTGCAGGGAGAATAAGAAGAATGGTTTCCCAGACGAAAAAATTCATAACCGAAGGAGCCTGGGAAGTTGCAAACAACTGCATGCAGGTAATGGGCGGCATAGGCTATACCAATGTTTTCCCCATTGAAAGAATTGTCAGGGACATAAGGCTTTCCATGATATGGGTTGGTACTAATGAAATAATGCAGCATATTATACAGACCGAGTGGTACAAGGAGAATGGGAAAAATATAGAGTCCGGAAAAACACGCGACGTTGAACTGGACGCTGTTTCTGCTCATGAAACAGAAGAAAAAGTTTACGAATAATATTCCATGGGGGGATAAAGATGTCATTAATATCAAACAGAAGGGAACAGGACTTTATGCTCTATGAAGTCCTTGAGATTGAGTCCCTTTTAAAAAGTGAAGTTTTCGCAGACTCATCAAGGGATGCCTTTGACATGACACTGGACATGGCACAGAAAATCGGAGAAAAAGAGCTTCTACCCAGGCTTATGGAGGCGGACAGAGAAGGGACTTCCCTTGTGAACGGAGAGGTTAAGGTTCCGAAATGCTACCACGATCTCCAGAAAATTGTAGCTGAAGGGGGATGGTTTACCATATCAGCCCCTGTTGACTGCGGCGGCCAGGGAATGCCATATGTTATTGAAGCTGCGGCACAGGAAAATTTTCTTTTCCACATGGCCTATTTCATGTATTCAGGGGGAGCTGTTGGGGCATCCCATCTGATCTATGATTACGGCACCGAAGAACAGAAACAGAAGTACATGTATAAAATGCTCGAAGGGAAATATGGCGGAACCATGGCCCTGACCGAACCTGACGCCGGTTCAGATGTGGGGGCGCTTAAAACAAAGGCATACAGGCAGCCTGATGGGAGCTTCAGAATAAAGGGTCAGAAGATTTTCATATCCGGAGGCGACAGTGACCTTTATGAAAATATTGTTCATCCCATTCTTGCAAGGATTGAGGGTGACCCTGAAGGCACTTCAGGGATATCAATTTTCCTTGTTCCCAAGTTTATTGTAAATGAAGACGGCTCTTTGGGACAGAGAAACGATTACTCTGTTTCAGGTATTGAGCAT
This sequence comes from uncultured Leptospirales bacterium, assembly GCA_964468455.1. Classification (GTDB taxonomy): domain Bacteria; phylum Spirochaetota; class UBA4802; order UBA4802; family UBA5550; genus JBBAGC01. The sequence goes on from CAYYKZ010000100.1 coordinate 1,681, forward strand.
AAAATGGGCCTCATGGGGAATGCAACATGTTCAATGAGTTTCGGAGACAATGACAACTGCTACGCCGAACTTCTTGGCGAAGAAAGACAGGGAATGAAGATCATGTTTAAAATGATGATCGAAGAAAGAATTAACATGGGTATACAGGGATTAAGTACAGGGTCAGCTGCGTATCATCATGCCCTGGAATACGCAAAGGAGAGAATCCAGGGAAAATCACTCATGGACATGATGAACCCTGACGCGAAGCCTGTAGCAATTATAAATCATCCTGACGTAAGGAGAATGCTTCTATGGATGAAATCACATGTGGACGCTCTCCGGGGGATGGTATATATCTGCGCATACGCAATAGATAAAAGCAGAGCCCTTCCGGGAGATGAATCAGAAAAATGGCAGGGGATAATGGAGTTCATGGTGCCTGTGCTCAAGGCCTGGGGCACTGACACAGGATTCCGCATAACTGAAACAGCAATGCAGGTATACGGCGGTTACGGTTACTGCAAAGATTACCCTGTTGAACAGCTGTTAAGGGACATGAAAATAGGTTCCATTTATGAAGGCACAAACGGCATACAGTCAATGGACCTTGTATTAAGAAAGCTTAACAAAAACAATGGCAAAGATTTCAATAATCTTATTGCAGAGATGGAAAAGACGCTGAAAGATTTTCCCGTCTCTGAGCCGCATGAGCAGATTGGCGGGAAGTTTCGTGATGCAATTAATACCCTTACTGAAACAGGCGCATATTTTTCCACCTGTATGAAGGAGAAAAAATTTCTGATTCCTGTTGTAAACACATATCCCTTTTTAACATTAACAGGATATGTCCTTGCAGCATGGGTCCTTTACCGGCAGGCAGGCGTAGCGGATAAAAAGCTGGGGCAGATGCTTGCCGCAAAGGGTATAAACGCGAGAAAAGGGGAGGAATACAGAAAATTTATCGAATCTGACAGAGAGGCCGCCTTTTACGAAAATAAAATCATTACAGCCTCCTACTTCATGAATCATGTGATGCCTCAGGCTATAGCTATTAAGGACTCTATTGAAACAGGCGATATTTCCCCTGTCAGAATGAGGGATGATTTATTCTAAAACGCGCAGATTATTTAAAAACATGCCCGGTTAACATCTGCCGTATAACCAGAGATAATAATTCTCAGCCTTCTGTTTTACAGGGGCTGTTTTTTTATTAACAGCATTTTCAAAATATAATAAAGGTAAAAAATAATGAATTGACTTAAACCCTTTGAAAAAATCTGTTTACAAAAAGGGATCATCACGTTACATGATTCCTTTTTTTGGTATAAATACAGGATAGCATCCGGAGGATTTTTTGAACCGGCAATTATAGATTAAGGAGCATTACAATGGCCTTCAAAATAAGAGGTGTTCATGATGATTTTCTTCCGGTAAACCGCAGAGCCATTGACAGAATACTCCACCTCACTGAGCAGCTTATACCGGACATGTCAGAGGAAAGCCTGAGGAGAGTCCGGTCTTTATTTTCAAATCCGGTTCTGGATATGATGCGTCACTACTTTTTTATTGCAGAAAACAACCGCGGAGAGGTTCTGGGCTTTGCACAGATGTCATATGCAATGGATTTAAAATACTGTTTTCTTGATCTGCTTGCAAGCAATCCCGGCAAAAACTTTGGAGGGATTGGCGGAGCTCTTTACAAAAGAGTAAGGGACGAGGCAATTCACCTCAATGCATCTGCAATTTTCATTGAATGTCTTTCCGATAATCCGGAGCAGATCACTGATGCTTCAATGCTGAGACAAAACAGGGCCAGACTTAAATTTTACGAAGGGTTTGGAGCCCGGCCTGTTATAAATAAACATTACGCAGATCACACCTCAGCTGTTTACGGGAATCCCTATTACCTGGTCTACGATTCGCTGGGATCAGATAAACCGATCCCGCTTAAACAGGGTAAAAAAATTATCCGATCTATTATTGAAAGAAAGCATAACATAGGAGAGAAAGGAACAGACATAAACAAGGTTACTGCAGGCATGAAAGATGATCCTCTTAATATCCGAACCCACAAATTTAAAAAAGCTGATTCTGCAGCAAAAACCCCTGCAATTCCTGATGATAGAAAAATCCTTCTCCTCTATAACCAGGGACACGAAATTCATCACATACAGGATAAAGGCTATGTAGAAACCCCTGTAAGAATAAAATCTATATTAAAAAAAATTGAAAAAAGTGATCTCTTTGTTAAACATAAAATGAAGCATTACCCTGAACGGCATATAACAGCTGTCCACGATAAAGCCTTTGTTGAATATTTCAAGAAAGCTTCTGCTTCGGTTCCGCCGGGAGTCTCAATATATCCTGACACCTTTCCGATCAGAAAAAATGCAAAACCTCCTAAAAATCTTGTATCAAGGGCGGGGTATTACTGTATTGATATATACAGTCCTGTAAACAGAAATTCATATCTGGCCGCAAGAAGTGCTGTTGACTGCGCTCTTACCGGAGCTGACCTTCTTTTAATGGATGAACAGATTGTTTACGCGCTGGTAAGGCCGCCGGGGCATCATGCTGAACGAAGTTCATTTGGAGGATTCTGCTATTTCAATTCAGCAGCTATAGCAGCCAATTACCTGACTAAATACGGGAAAGCTGCAATCCTAGACCTTGACTATCATCATGGAAATGGACAGCAGGATATTTTCTATTCAAGAAATGATGTACTCACAATATCCATACATGCTGATACTGATTATGAATATCCCTATTTCAGCGGTTTCAGCAATGAGAAAGGTAATGAAGAGGGATACGGTTATAACATAAATTTCCCCCTCCCCCGGAATATTGACGGGAAAAAATATAATCGTGTTTTAAGTAAAGCCGTTAAGGCTATTAAAGAATATAATCCCGATTTTCTCATAATAGCCCTGGGCCTTGATACTGCAAAGGGAGACCCTTCCGGGAAATGGCAGCTCCTTAAAGAGGATTTCTACAACAATGGCATCCTGGCAGGTTCACTCAAAAAAAGAACCCTTGTCGTGCAGGAAGGCGGTTATGACAGCAGGGTACTTGGAACCAATGCACTCAGTTTTTTTGAGGGACTTTACGCAGGCAGATACAGAAACAGCCTCAACTGATTACTGACTCAGCATCAATTCCGGGCAGCATCACTTACTGAAAGTAAATTAATTTAACCTTTGGTTAAATTAATTATTGACTTCCCTGACATGTTATTGTATAAACTTATAAAAATTTAAAATATATGCAATATACAGGGAAATAAAGAAAGTAATGGCCAGAAACCCCTCTGTAGAAATGCGCCTCAAAAGAGAAAAAGAGCGCAGAATTGAAGATATACTAAATGCCGCAAGAACAGTAATTCTTGATAAAGATTTCTCCGGAGCTACAATGGATGACATTGCCGGTGAAGCAGGAATAACCAAACCCACAATTTACCAGTATTTCAAAACAAAAGATGAACTCTTTGTACATATGATTAAACCTCTTATAGGCACACTTGCAGAGAAACTTGAATTTATACGTCAAAAAGCGGAAAATGAAAATTATAAATCAGGTAAAGAAATAGTCAGCGATGTTTTTAATGTTTATTACGACACCTTTGAACAGGATCCTGATATTTTCAGGCTTTTCAGTATTTTTCTGCAGGTTGGACTCGTTCAGAAGATCAGCCCTGATGCAGCTTCGGCTATAAAAACATGGGGGAAAAAATGTTTTGGTGAAGGGAACCGCATAGTTAAACTAGGGGTTGATCAGGGACTTTTTGAAGACACAGATATCAAATATACAACAAATTTTGTATGGGGTTCTTTCTGCGGCATAGTTCAGGTTGAACAGAATAAATGGGGGAAAGAGGGTATAAGCAAAGATTTAAAACCGGTTCTTAAATATGCCGAAAACCTTTTCAACAAGGCCCTCGTTTTAAAATAAGGGGAGCAATAGCCGCTTTTAAAACCGTACCAGGGGCGGAAAAAGTGAGCATTATCCCCATAAAAGAAGAAGGGGGATTTTTTATGAATTATCACATTAAAAAAGATGTAATGGAGCAGTACAGGGAAAAACTATGCACTGCTGAAGAAGCTGTTAAATGCGTAAAATCAGGGGACTGGATTACCTATGCATTTTTTAACGGCAAGCCGGTTGCATGCGACACAGCACTTTCAAAACGGAAGGATGAACTGAAAGATGTTCACGTTTACGGCGCAGTCACCATACCGCCTGTTCCTGCTGTTCTCACAAATGATCCGGAAGGAAATACATTTACATACAATGATTTTCATTTTTCTTTATTAACACGCTTAATGAAAATGCAGTTCCCTGACAGGGTTTCCTATGCGCCTCTCCATTTTGGAGAAACCGACTGGCAGACAGAGCACCTCAAGGGTGACCTTTGTGATTATGACCCTGTAAAAACCGGGATAAGACTTCAGGATGTCCACATTATGCGGGTGGCTCCCATGGACTCAAACGGCTACTTTAACTTCGGCATCAGCAATGCATGTATGCTAGGGTGGTGCAAGGCGCACAAGGTAATTGTTGAAGTGAACGAAAACATGCCGGTTGCACTTGGAGGCGCCAGGGAGTCAATTCATGTTTCTCAGGTTGATTACATTGTTGAAGGCGATAATGAGCCTATGTTTGAGCTCCCCAATATTGAAGCCACGGAAGTGGAGAAGCAGATAGCCGGCCATGTTTTCAAGTATCTCAGGGACGGATGCTGCATACAGCTCGGGATAGGGGGCATGCCTAACACCCTGGGGCATATGATAGCGGAAAGCGACCTTAAAAACCTTAGCGGCCATACTGAAATGCTTGTTGACGCATTTATGGAAATGGAACTTTCCGGGCGTCTCAACAATTCAAAAAAGGATATAGACAGATGGAAAACTGTTTACACCTTTGCACTGGGGAGCAAAAAACTTTACGACTGGATACACAACAATCCCTCACTTGCTTCATATAACGTTGGTTATGCCAATAACTTTGATGTAATAAAATCAATTAATGACTTCACATCAATTAACTCTGCAATAGAGATTGACATCATGGGCCAGGTAAACGCTGAAAGCAACGGATTTCAGCAGATATCCGGTAACGGAGGCATGCTCGATTTTGTACTGGGATCATTCTGGTCAAAAGGCGGGAAAAGTTTTATCTGCCTCCCATCTACATATACACTCCCTGACGGGAAAATGATATCACGTGTTGTAACTTCATTCAAACCGGGTACAGCTGTAACAATCCCGCGGCAAAGCGTCCATTTTGTCGCCACTGAGTACGGATGTGTTAACCTTAAGCTGTCTCCTTTATGGATGAGAGCGGAAAAGCTTATTTCTATAGCACACCCCGATTTCAGGGATGACCTGATAAAACAGGCCCAGGAGAATAAAATCTGGACCAGAACAAATAAAATTTTATAAGCATTTCAGATTCTTCAAGTCCCTGCTCAGGGGACTTGAAGAATATTCAGATATTACCCCCTCCTGCTTGACAAAACAGTTCATTTCATTTACTGACTTACATCTGAACTAATTTCTTAATTATAAACATAATTCAGACAATAATATTACTGGAAGCCTATTATGCATATTCTCGCAGATGCTGATGCATTGCCTGTTTCAATCAGGGAAATACTTTTCCGTGCAGCAGAAAGGACAGCCATCCCCCTTGTACTTGTTGCAAACATACCCCTTAAATTGCCTCAATCCCCTCTGATTTCCGGGATTGTTGTACCTGCAGGCCCGGATGAGGCGGATGATAAAATTGCATCAATGGCACAGCCGGGGGATCTGGTAGTAACTGCAGATATACCCCTGGCGGACCGTGCTGTAAAAAAGGGAGCTCTGGTCATTGACCCCAGGGGGAATCTTATATCAAAAGATAACATAAGCGAAAAGTTAACCATGCGGAATTTAAAAGAGGAACTGAGAAACTGCGGCATTGAAACAGGGGGCCCTCCCCCCTTTACTGCAAAGGATATTCAGTCCTTCGCAAATCAGCTGGACAGGCTTATTACAAAAAACAAAATGCTCTGACCCCATGCATCCAGGATCATTCGGGGTATAAAACAGCGTGATTTAACTATACTGGATTTTAAAAAATATAATTATAAAAAGGAAATTATGAACGGAAAAAACAGAGAAAGCATTAAACCTGGAATCAGGGTAGCAGTGGTGCTGAAAAAAGACCAGAAAACAGAAAAGCTCACTGAAGGAATTGTAAAACGATTACTCACAAAATCCTCAAATCATCCACACGGAATAAAAGTAGAACTTGTCTCCGGTGAAATCGGCAGAGTAAAAAAAATTCTCTCTGTATAATATACACCTGCTAAAGCAAACCGCAGATCAGGAATATCTATTACAAGATAAAAATTAACTATAAATTATTACACCAAAGTATTTTTTTGGATGACAAAGCTCTGTTATAAGCATATAATTGACACAATTACTGCTTAATTTCATTAAGATCTGCTTCAGAATATTTTTCATAAAAAATTTAAAGCAGCCAATCACGTCAGTGTAAAATTGATATTTTCAATACCCCCGCCTCCTTCAGTGACGGGGATATATGAGCATTTTATCCGGAATTATAGTTAAGGAATTAGCACAAATTATTAATAAAATGAACTTAAATTGTTTCAACACCGGTGGTGAAGATTTATGATACAAAAATTTCTAGGCAAATACGTTAATGAAACTTTCCTGATTCGGAAAAAAGCTCAGGCGCTTCTCTATTTCGGCATAATTATTTCATCTCTAATGCTTATGCTACTGGTTGTCTGTGCTCTTGTTAGCCGATAAATA
>CAYYKZ010000101.1:0-8448 GCA_964468455.1 uncultured Leptospirales bacterium
TAGGACCTGCCGAGAATTTTGCTTTTTTCCCTTCATATATAAAAATTTATTTATCATTTGCGATGCTTGTTGGCAGGCTTGAAATATATACCGTTCTTGTAATTTTTACCAGAAGATTCTGGATGAAATAATTTATCTGTTTTTACCAGCAAGTTGTTTATTGAATGCGGTTAAATTGTTATGAGTGACACTGTATGAACCGCAATACCCTCTTCCCTTCCGGTGAAGCCAAGTTTTTCAGTGGTTGTTCCTTTTATTCCAATTGAAGCAGGATTAACTTCATCCTCAAAGGCTGAAGATATTTGATTTTTCATATCTTCAATATAAGGTAAAATTTTAGGTTTTTCACAAATCACAACAGAATCAGTATTTATTATGCTGATCCCGTTATTTTTTAAAAGACGATAAACTTCCTTTAATAGTAATAAGCTGCTGATATTTTTATATTTTTTTTCTGTATCCGGGAAAAGTCTTCCTATATCTCCTAAACCTGCAGCACCCAACAGAGAATCAATAAGTGAATGTATTAGAACATCAGCATCGGAATGCCCCATTAAACCTCGATTGTGTTCAATTTTTACCCCCCCAAGTATTAAGGGCCTACCATCACAAAAGGGATGAACATCAAATCCGTTACCTATTCGCAGAGAATTCATCTATAGATTAAAAACATCTGAAAGTGAGCTTAACTTAAGAACATTAAGTACTTTTGAACTTACCTTATCAATTCTAAGGGTTTTGTCCTTTTTTTTCTGTAGTTTAAGAAGGCTTATTAAAACACCAACTCCTGATGAATCAATGTAGTCAACATTGCTTAAATCAATTTCAATATCTTTTTCAGTATTCTGCCCTATTTCAAAAAGCTTCTGTTTAAAAGTTTTTATTGTCATCATTTCGATGTCGCCGTTTACTTTAATTATAACAACGTCATCACGATCCTGAACATCAATCTGCATAATTAATCCTGCCGTATTTAAAAAATAAAAAATTTCATGTAATAAGTAATACAGAAATTTAATTTAATAAAAGAGTCAAATGAACTAATAAGAATTTGATTATATAATAACTTTTTTTTAAGAGATGTCAAATAATATTTCTATAGACATTATATTTTTAATGTATAAATGTATCAGAATTTTAAATCAACAATAATTATTCGAGGATTAGTCCGGTTAAGGTAAGTGTTTCTTTCTATTCTAAACAATATGTCAGGTTTAATATTATTTGAGAATAATTCACTCATTTCTGCAGCAATATTCCAGCCAATTGCTGTAATACCATTTTTAAAAACATATTTTCCATGTTTATTTTCAGAGCCAAAGGAGGCAAATGATGTTATATCTGCATTTTGAGTAAAAAAAAGCGGTTCTTCATTATTTTTTCCGTATGGTTCCAGAAGTTCAAGTCTATCCAGCAAGGCAGTATTGATTTCATCAATCTCAATAAGACAATCTATTTTGACATTATGATCAAATTGAATTTCATCTCCAATAAGCTTGCTTATTTTTGCTGTAATTTCATTAAGCCTTTCTCTTTTGATTGTAAAGCCGAATGCCTGTGCATGTCCACCCAGTTTTTCAAAATGATCAGCAAAGGGTTCAACATAATTAAAAAAATTAAATCCGCCCGGGCTTCTGCCGGAACCTTTCAATAGACCTGTATCGCTATCCCCTGTTGCAACTATAACAGGTTTTTTTAATTCATCAGCGATTCTGTTCGCAACAAGACCGGCAAGACCATCAACGATATTATCATCATGATAAAGATAAATATTTCCGTAAGAGGAACTCCCTTCTTTTGAGATTTTTTCTTTAACTCTGTCTATTATTTCTGAAACTATTTTCTTTCTTTCTCTGTTCAGCTTTTGTATTTCAGAAGTTAAATCAGCAATAATGTTCCTGTCTTTTTCAAGAAAAAATTTGACAGTTAGATCTGTTTCACCAAATCTCCCCGGGGTATTAAGAAGCGGAGCAACTCCCCAGCTTATGCTTTTAGTATTAACTTTGTCGCTATTTATGAGTGAATTTATTCCGTAGTGCCCCTCCCCTTTGCTTAACTGGGATATTCCGTATTTAATCATTTGTCTGTTTTCGTTATGCATCGGCATAATATCAGCAATGGTTCCGACTGATACAAGTACAAGATACTCCTCAAGGAGAGAAAAAATTTTTTTTGAACTTCTAAGCTGAGTTTCAAGAAATATTCTGCATGCAAGCCCCATACGGCTTTTGCTTAAAAGAGGATTAATTTTATAACTTTTAATTATCTCATCAATTCCGGAAGTAAAACCATTCAGGTCCTGTCTGATATTTCCTGAATAAAGTTCAGTTATATATTTTATTTTTATGTCTTTGTAAAATGATTTCAAAAGGTTAATGAAATCAGGGGCTTCATCGAAAAGAATAAAATAATCATTCTCCGTAATTTTCCCGGATAGATATTCAGTCATATTATTATTGCGTATAGCTTCCTGTTCAGATATGCAGCCATTAACAATAAATGAAAATTCATAGCCTTCTTCATGTTTTAGAGTTATTACAAATCGATTATCAAAACCGGTTATGTAGCTAAACAATAAAGCATGAGCAAGCTTGAAAACGACACCTACACCGGCCAGTTCTTTAAATGGATAGGAGCAGTCTTTTTGTTTAGGATTTACAATTACAGCATCAGGTATTTCTGAATCAGGTTCATGATGGTCTGTTATAATAACATCAATACCATTTGCTCTTGCCATGTTTATTTCATCAACATCTCTTATGCCGGAATCAACAGTAATTATCAGGTTTATTTCCTGGTCAACAAACTCCTGTATTATGTCACATGTCAAGCCGTAACCTTCCTTGTTTTTGGGATACCTTATAAAAGGAGTATTCCCCAGTCTGCATAGGAGGTCATAGATAATTGTTAAAGATGTGATTCCGTCAAGGTCGGAATCTGCAAAAACAGCAATCCGGTTTTTTGCTGCAATATGTTTTTTGATAAGATGGAGTGCTTCATAAACCCCTTTCATTAAAAAGGGAGAATGCATATCTGTTAACTCAGGATAGAGGAAACGATAAATATCTTCGAAAGTATTATAGCCTCTTGAATACAGTATTGAAACAACGGCTCTTTCTATACCTGAACTGCGGGAAAGTTCTGTTACAATCTCATCGTCGATTTCAGGGATAATCAATCGGCTATTCATGGGGCTGTTTTACCTTCTCACTCCCTTTAAGGGCAAAAAAATGAGCCTTATCATTCTGATGGCCGGGAATATATTCAATTTTAATATAGTTATTGTTTTTTAGCAGCTGAGTGAGTTCATCATAATATTTTATAATATTTTTATTGTTTATTTTAATTGTACCGGCTATATGTTTAATTATAGTTTCTGAATCGGTTCTGATTTTTACATCCCTGGCCTGGAAAAAGGATGATAATTTGATTGATCTTATTATTGCAATATATTCAGCCACAAGCTTTGTTCGTATTCCAATAAAGTCAGATATTTTACCTATCTGCCTGTCATTATTATCAAGAATTACTATGCCAATACCGGCATTGCCTGGATTGGCTGCTGATTCTCCACCTGTATACATAACAAGTGAAGCATTGACAGGAATAACAGAAAGTTCCGCCCCGCTTAAAAGCTCTCTGGCAATTCTATCGTCTTCAATAGATTGTTCCGTTAACGATGTTGAACCGGTTTTCTTTTTTATAATTATTTTTCTTTTTGCAGCTGATTTTTCATGTTTCTGAAGAAGGATTCGTGCCTCTTCTATAATATTTGCAACATCCGTTTCCTCACAGGAAGCAAGTTGAGATATTTTATCTATAGTTTTTCCTTCTGCTAAAAGCTGTAAAACTCTGTCTATCGTCAAAATCATTGAATCTGTCTCCAGAAATTATTTAGAAATAAAGGAATCTTCCGCAATTGGTGCATATTTCAACGGATACTTTTTTTGAAACAGCTGTTGCAAGAGATGATGGAACCTGGAAGTTGCAGTGACTGCAGATTTCACCATTAATTTGTGCTATTGCAATACCGTCTTTGGAGTTAATAAGTTTTAAAAATCGGGATTTTACCTGAGGACTCAAGCTATCGCTCAGATTATTAAAGGTCTGTTTAATCTGTATTATTTCATCATTTAAATTATCTATTTTTTTATTTAATGCTGTTATATCAATTTCTGTCTGCTTTAAGGAGTCATTCAGTTTCTCTTCGAGTAGAGTTAATTCCTGTTGAGATGAATCTATTTTTTCCATTAAATCCAGTACTTCTTCTTCAAAAGAATCTCTTTCATTTTCAAGTCTTATCATTTCAGATTCATGAGCATCCAGCTCGCGTCCGGACGTCAACAGGTCTTTTCTTTCATCTGCTTTTTTAAGCCTGTTTTCAATATCAGCAAGAGAATCTTCTTTTTCCTTAAGTTTTTTATTTAAAGATTTTAAGAGTGATTCTTTTTTTTCAAAGTTATCTTTATCATTTTTTAAATGTTTTTCCCAGACAGATATAGACTTTCTGCTCCGGTCAATTTCAGATTCACATGATATTACTTTGCTCCAGTGATGCTGCATTTCAATCATTAAATTAATATCATTCATTTTTTATCAGTACACTTTAAATGGATTTTGTTCGATTTGAGATTCATAAATTTTAACAGATGATCCGGATTTAGTAATATAATTAATAATAATTTTTCCCATTAGTTTTTTAAAAATTTTTTCTGTTCCAAAATGACCTGCGTCAATTACACATGTATCATTTTCAATAGCATACTTTATATGATGATAACCCACATCACCTGTAATAATGCAGTCAGGGGCACTGTTCTTTATCACCTTCTCTATTGAGCTGCCGCCGGAACCGTTGATAAATCCAATGCTGTTAATTTTTTTTGATTCAGAGCCTGCATAAAGTATAAATTCGAGTTCCAGTTTTTCTTTTACTCTATCCAGAATAGCCTTAAAATCAATGCTATTATTCAACTGAGCAAAGGAACCAATACCCAGTGGTTTATCATTGTAAATATCAGTCTCTATTAAAACAGAAGTATTGCTGAAACCCAGAACTTCAGCAAGGTGACTGTACATTATTTTGTCAAAATTTGTATGCATGGAAAAAAGCGATACCCTTTCTGAAATAAGGCTGATGATATTTTCAGATTTTACATCACCCTGGACAATAGATTTTAGCGGCTTGAATATCATAGGGTGGTGACTGATTATGAGATTGCATTTAAGGGATATTGCTTCATCGATAATAAATCTGTCCGGATCAAGACAAATATAAATTCCGGTTAATTCCTCGTCTGGGAAAACAATTTGATTGCCTGTATTATCAAATGATTCCTGCAGGAAAGATGGGAAATCTGCATCAAGATAACTTAATAATTCCTTTATTTTCATATTGTATTAATAGTGACTCAAGCCTGTCATTGTCAAGATTTATTCTCTATTATAATATCAGCATCGAATCTCCATATGAAAAAAAACGATATTCCTTTTCTACAGCTTCTTTATAAGCTTCCATTATCAGATCGTACCCTGCAAAAGAAGCTACCAGCATAAGAAGTGTTGAATAAGGAGTATGCAGGTTCGTAATAAGCCCGTTTACAGATAATATTTTTTTGGGGGGATATATGAAAATATCAGTTTCACCTGATCCGGGTGAGTAAATATTATTCCTGTAAATACTCTCAAGAACTCTCAAAGTGGTTGTCCCTACTGCAATAATCCGTCTTCCCTCATTTCTTGCAGTATTTAAGGCTGATGCTGTATCTTCCGACAGGTGGAATACTTCAGAGTGCATTTTGTGACTGGATAAATCGTTATTTCTTACAGGGCTGAATGTACCCCATGATACATGCAGGGTCAGAAAACGTATCTCAACTCCCTTTCTGCTTATGTTTTTTAATATTTCATCAGTAAAATGCAGACCTGCTGTAGGAGCAGCTACTGCTCCGCTTTCAGATGCATAGACAGTCTGATATCTTTCATTATCAGCTTTTTTAAGCTCTCTTTTTATGTAAGGCGGCAGAGGAATATTCCCTATTTTTTTTAAGACATCATCAGTAAGCGGTATTGAAGATTCTATCTTAAGATACTCCCCATCCCTTCCCATTATTTTAAAGTTTATATTTTTGTCAGATACAGGATATATGATCTCACCTGGTTTTAATCGTCCTGTTCTGTTGGATATTGTAAGCCATAGCGTATCATTTATTTTACGAGTAAGAACCAGCTCAACTTTGCCGCCATGTACTCTTTCACAAAAAATCCGGGCGTGAAGTACACGGGTATTGTTAAAAATCAGCAAATCACCCTTTTGAAGAAAATTTTCCAGGGAACTGAAATTGGTGTGTATAAAACCGGATGTTTCTCTATTAACTACAAGAAGTCTGGAATCAGATCTTTTTTCAGAGGGTGTCTGTGCAATAAGGTAATCCGGAAGGTTGTAGTTGAAATCCTCTAAAGAGTATGCTTTGTTATAATTATCCGTTGCCATTAATTTACTAAAGTAGCAGAACCCTTTCCCTGCGCAACATAATTATTTCTTATTTTAATAAATTTTATTTTGTAATAATAGTGGTTTAAAATATCTTTGTAGCTTTGGCCTTTTTCGCCTCTTCCTCTTGCGCCCCACTGGCTCATTCCTACACCATGGCCCCACCCTTTTCCATTAAGAATAAAGGAGTTTCCCTTTCTTTCAGAGGTGAAAAGTGTGCTTCTTATTTTGGATGATGGAAATAATAATCTGAAGTCATTACCTGAAACAGAAATATTTCCTCCTGTATGTGTAATATTAACCTCTACTACACGGCCGTCAAATCTCTTAAAAGATATGCTCTTGATCTTTCCCATTCGGTTGTATTTTTTTTTAAATGCATCAGCTATTTCATCAATCGTTAAAGTAACTGTCCAGTTGTAGTGAGGAGATTCTTTGTCGTAAGTGCATTTAACTCCTCGAATGTACGGCAGGTCACTTCCCTTCCAGACGTACTTCGGGTCTATTGTTTTACCTCCGCTTGATGAGTGGAAATAAGCAAGTATGGGTTCATGATTATAGGTCATGATAACGCCTGTTGTATCCTGCACAGCTTTCGTGGATGATGGATTTTCAGATTCTATTCCTTTGTAAGCCTGAAAATTAGTAGTACTGTCAACGTCGTATATGGTTTTTTTCGTATTATTTTTTAATAAATGATAATAAGTGTATGTCCTTGAGGCTACTGCCTGTGCTTTCAACGCTTCATTATTCCATGAAGCAGGCATTTCAGACGGAACAACACTGTAAAGGTATTCTTCAACATTTAAAACATTTATAATGTGAATTTTCCCGAGAACATTATGAAGTTCAATTTTACCTCTGTAGCCTTTGTCTTTTATAAAAATTGGACTTCCTCCAGATTCCACAACATATGGTGTTGAAATTTTTTCAGGATAGAAGATCAATCCGCTTTTTCTTGTTTCGTAAATTACACGATTATTATTTTTATCGCTTATTTTAAGCCCGTCTTTAGATAGAATATTGAATTTTCTGTTTTCTGTGGCAACAAGTACTCTGATATAATTGGTATCATGTCCAAGTTCTGCCTGCTTTTCTTTGAGATATTTTGGTGAAGGAGTACAGGAAAATAAGAATATACCTGTAAAAAGAACTGCTATTATATTTATAATTTTACACATAATAGTAAAATTAACCTTTTGGATGAAAATTTTTATGAATTTCCTGAAGCTTTTTACGTGCCATATGGGTATACACCTGAGTTGTGGAAATATCCATGTGCCCTAACAGCTCCTGAACTGAACGGAGGTCAGCCCCATTCTCAATTAAATGAGTAGCAAAGGAATGTCTTAATGTATGAGGAGTAATATTTTTCTGAATCTCGGTACCGGAAACATAATTTTTTAATAATCTCCAGACTGACTTTCTGTTAAGCTGAGATCCCTTTTTACTCACAAATAGGAATTCACTTTCTCTTGACCCCAGTATAGCAGGCCTTGAATTCTTTATATATTTAACCAGCAGTCTTAATGCTTCTTTACCAGCAGGCACAAGTCTTTCCTTGTCTCCTTTTCCAATGACATGAATAAAAGAATTTTCGAAATCAATATCACTAAGTTTCAGATCTATTGCCTCGGAAATTCGAAGTCCGCTGGAATATAGAAGTTCAAAAATAGTTTTATCTCTTAATTCATAACTGTCTTCTTCTGAGATGGAGTTGAAAAGACGATCAAGTTCATTAACAGTTAAAAAATCCGGGAGAGATTTTTCAACCTGAGGGGTCTCGATCTTCTCTGTAGGATTCTTTATGTCGCCTTCAATGTTATCAGATATAAAATTATAAAATTGTCTGATAGCAGCAAGTGACCTGGCAAGCGTCCTTGATGAATTATTTCTGCTAATCTTCTCATATTTCAGGAACTGCTGAATATCATCCTGGCTTGCTTCCAGAATAT
>CAYYKZ010000102.1:0-8429 GCA_964468455.1 uncultured Leptospirales bacterium
TTATCTTTTTCAACAATTTTTGATACAAGTCCCAGGTGCATGGCTTCATCTGAAGTCATAAATTTTCCTGTGTACATAAATTCGTAAGCCCTGCCTGCTCCTATCATGCGGGGAAGAAGGTATGAGCAGGCCATGTCCGCACCTCCAAGGCCTATATTGATATAGGCTGCGCTGAATTTCGCGTCCGGGCTTATTATCCTGATGTCAGATGAAAGTACAAAGCTGAATCCCTGGCCTGCTGCTGCTCCATGTACAGCTGTTATTATAGGCTGAGGAGCCCGGCGCATATGAAGATTTAATCTGGCCAGTCTTGCCTGAAATCTGTAAAATTCCTCTGTAGTCATTTTAGGGGCAGTTTCCATGGATTCCTTCATGTCAAGCCCTGCGCAGAAACCCTTTTCCCCGTTGCCGGAAAGAATAACCACAGCAGTTTCAAGATCGTAAAGCCGTTCTCTCCAGAAATGTTCCAGCTCCTCCATCATAAGGTGGTTAATGGCATTATAGTTGTCAGGCCTGTTAAGGATTAATTTCATAATCCCTTTTTCTGGTGTTTCATATTTAATCATCTGGTAATTCATGGAAATCCTCCCGGCATATCTTTATTAGTTGCTCCTGTTTCTCCCCGGTACATTAGCTGCTGCAGGGGTATTAATTATATATACAAAAGAGTCCGGACTGTCAATGCTATTAATAATATTATCCGTCCAGCCGGTATAATAGTCTTGACATATGGAATCGGTCTGTTTAAATTCTGATACGGTATTTCATTTCCCGAAACATTGTTCTATAAATCCTTTCTCTTTTGTGTATTAGGAAGGAACGGGAATTAATACCCTGCCAATTAAACAAAATATCTGGAGGACTCTTTTTTATGAAAAAACTGAATTTTCTGAAACTCACAGCGGCATTTTTATTTGTAGTTATTCTGTCAGCTCCTGTTCTTTCCTACAAGCTTGGCGGTAAGGACATGGTTAAAAATGGAACAGGCCAGAGAACAATGGCTTTCATGACTATTTATTACGCCTCTCTTTATGTACCTCAGGAACTTAAAGGCGCTTCAGACACTTCAATTATCAACGCTGATGAGCCAATGTCTATCATTCTTACTATAGATTCAGGTCTTGTAGACAGAGATAAATTTGTAAAAAGTGTTACTGAAGCATTTGCTAAATCAGCATCAGCCGGTTATGCTTCATCTGACAGCAGAATTTACCTGAATATGTTTAATGATATCACTATAGTAAAAGGTGACAGGTTTACCCATCATTATGATCCCAAAGGAGGAATGACTGTTAAGTACAGGTCAAAGGCTTCAGGAAGCGAAAGAACACTTGGTGTGATTAAGGGTCTTCAGTTTAAAAAAGCATTTTATGGCATGTTTTTAAGTTCAAAACCTATTCAGTCAGGACTTAAAAAAGGAATGCTGGGCAAATAATATACCAACGGATTTTATATTTTAAAAAGTAAAGGGGGGCTAATGCCCCCCTTTACTTTTTTTAAACATTTTTTATTCCTGAAATTCAAAGTCTACTCTTCTGTGATACTGCGCAGTCTGTTTTAATCCGGTTTTTACATAACCGTGCCCCTGTGTTGATATGCGGCTGCTTTCAATTCCCATGCTAACAAGATATGATTTGGCTGCTTCAGCCCTTTTTAGACTTATATCAATATTGGCCTTGTGAGACCCTATGCCGTCAGCATAGCCGTGAATAATTAATCTGCTGCTGTTATTATTTCGAAGATGTTTAAGAACAATGTGCAGGCGCGGTATGTAATCAAGTTTTATAACTGAGGAATTAAAGTTAAAGTATATTGATTTTTCACCCTCCTCATCTTCCATTTCTACAGCCTGATCCCGGACAAGTGTATCTGCAGCAGGTACAATAATGAAATTATAGTTACCTTTTTCACCATTATTTGTTGAGACTAAAAGTCTTTTGCTGTCAAGGGGGCATGCAAAGATCTCATCATCAGGTGAGTTTATTCTGTCTCCTGCTATTGAAATTTCAGTTTCACCCTCACTGTTGACTTTGGAATGATAGATGTCTCTTTTTTCAGGAGTTTCAACGTATGCAGAAAAATAAAGTGCTTCACCTGTCAATGAGGGTCTTACAAAAAAAGGCTTTACTTCTATCTGGCTGGATATGGGAGCTGTTGTAACGTCACTCCAGAAGTCATCAGCCTGGTCTACTTTTATTATTTTTGAATTTTCACGGTTTTCTGAATTTACCCTGGTAAAGTAAAGAGTATTCCCTCCATTAGTTATAAAAGGGTTTAGTTCATCTTCTCTTGTATTTACTGCACCAAAAATCTGTACAGGCTGCGTCCATTTTTCATTTTCAAATTCAGAGTAATAAATATCGTAAGATGGGGAATCCTTTCCTGAATGATTCAGGCTTCCCTGCCTGTTTGATGAAAAAAGAAGCCTTTTCCCATTGTTGCTGAAAAATGGGGAAATATCATTATTATCAGAGTTTAACCCTTCAATCTGGGCAGGTTCACTCCATGATTCATTGTTGTATTTTATTTCATAAAGATTAAAAGTGTTTTCACCGGGATTTTTTCTTGAAAAAATAATTCTGTCTCTTTCAGGTGATATGGTAAGTGAAGTTTCGTCACCATCTGAATTTATTTTTGAAAGCACATCCTCTGTAATAACCGGTTTCCCCTCAAGGGATGAGATGAAAATTGGGAATGCGATTACAAGCAGGGGGAGTATTTTTCGTAATTTCATTACAGGACACCGCCTTTTATCTCGTAAAGTATGGGTTAGAACCCTTATGTTATATTTTATCGGAAAAATCAATAGAAAAAAAGGGCATTAATTATGCCGGCAGTGTATAAAAAGAAAGGGGTGCCTTATTTTTTATAAGGCACCCCCGTTTATATAAAAAACTTAACAGGTTGAGCAAAATTAATGGTCGCAGGTATTATCACCTGTTACAAGTTTGTCATTCAGGTAAAGATCAACAATTGATTCAGTGGAATCAGAGGGTGCGCCTGTTATTACCTGTATGTTATTCTGCTGAAAAAGCTGCTGTGCTCTTCCGCCCATACCTCCTGCTATAATACATGTCACATTCTGGCTGCTGAGCCACTGGGGGAGTACACCCGGTTCGTGGGGAGGAGGAGTCTGAGTTTCCTTTTTAATAACTTTTTTTGATGCACTGTCTACATCAAAAATATCAAATACATCACAATGTCCGAAATGCATGCATAGTTTTCCATTTGATGATGGTATGGCAATTTTCATTTTACTACCTCTCAATTTTCGTAATTATTTTTTCAACTATTGTTTTGAAATTTTTCGCGCCTTCTGATTCATTATCACCGGCTGAAAAGGGTTTACCGCTGTCCCCGCCTGAAGTAATTGCAGGGTCAAGGGGAAGACGTCCCAGAAATGGAACACCCATATCCGCTGCCATGGTTTCCCCGCCTCCTGATTTAAAAATATCAATTATTTCAGAGCAGTGAGGGCATTTAAATCCGCTCATATTTTCCACAACTCCAATTACCGGGAGGTTAATCCTTTTGCAGAATGTAACAGATTTTCTTACATCCAGCAGGGAAACATCCTGAGGAGTTGTAACAATGACAGCACCGTCAGGATTGCTTATTAGATTGCATACTGACAGCGGTTCATCCCCTGTTCCGGGGGGGGAATCGACTATAAGATAATCTAGATCTCCCCACTCCACATCCATAATAAACTGTTTTATGGCATTATGTTTTAAAGGCCCTCTCCATACAACAGGTTCACTGCTGTCGGGTAAAAGGGATCCGATTGACATTACTTTAAGGTTGTTGCTGTACTGGACAGGAGTAATTCTGTTCTGCTGCTGGTCCAGGGGTATTTTTTCAATACCCAGAAGTTTTGGTACACTTGGGCCGTGAATATCAACATCCATTATGCCTGTCTGCCTGCCTGCCGCTGCCAGTGCAGCTGCCAGGTTTACAGCTACTGTGCTTTTCCCTACACCGCCTTTGCCGGAAAGAACAATTATTTTATGTTTAATCCTCGACAGGGTGTCATTGAGGCGTTGTTCTTCCTGGTTATTCTTATCATTATTGCTGCTGCCTGTGTTCATAAATTCCTCCTCTCTAACACTCAGAGATTTCCTTTAATATTGTTTCATTGAGTTTTTTAATTTCACTTATGGTTTCACTGTTGTCCAGGCTGCCGTTATAGGCGATAATGTCCTGCCCTTCTCTTTGTGCCTCAAGAAAAGCCGGATCATTGTTTATTTCAGCGGCAATTACAATACCCTTTGTTTTACAGTAATCCCTGATTGCATCCCTTATTTCAGGATTAATATCAGCCCTGTTTATGCATACCAGAGACTTTAATCTGAAATGTTCTGATAGTTCAATTACACGTTTTAAATCGTGCAAAGCTGAAATATTTGGTTCTGTTACTACCAGCATAAGGTTTATCCCTGTTATTGTCGAGATCACCGGACATCCTGTCCCTGGAGGTCCGTCAAGGATAATAAGCTCAAGCCCGTTATTGGATGCCATATTTTTTGCTTCATCTCTAAGTTTTGCCACAAGTTTGCCGCTGTTACCTTCCCCCGGATCAAGACGTGAAAACGCGGCAGGTCCATGTTCTGATTCTCCAAGGTAAACTTCACCGCAATTATTGTCGTATCCTGTAATTGCCTGCCTGGGGCAGAAAAAAGCGCAGACACTGCATCCTTCACAGCTTATAGGGTCTATGACAAAATCATCTGAAATAGCGTCAAACTTACATAGTTTTATGCATTTGCCGCACTCGTTGCATAATTCGCTGTTTATTGTAAATTTCTGACCATGGTAAAAGTCGTATTTACTTTTAACCTCAGGATTAAGCAGGAGATGCAGGTTTGCGGCATCCACATCACAGTCAACTGAAACACATTTTTCCTGTAAGGCTATAAGGGCAGCGGAAATACTGGTTTTTCCTGTGCCGCCTTTACCGCTGATAACTGCCAGTTCTTTCATTTGTCCTCTTTTCAATTATTTTTTTCTTAAGATAATGTGATATTTTTGCAAGTTCCCCGCTGTAAGTTGCCGCAAACATTTTCTTAAAGTCTCCTGTCGAATAGGCAATGGCTATTTCTCGGGAGTAGGGTATTTCGGATATAACAGTAATTCCTTTATCTTTGCAGAATTTGTGGATTATGTTATTTTTTTCCTCTCTATCATTTTTGTTAATGATTATTGAGAAATCCAGGCCCATGGCTTTTGCTGCTTCAATAGAAAGCTTCAGATCATTGAGGCCGAATGGTGTGGGTTCTGTTACCAGGATAAGATGGTCACATCCTTTTACTGTTTCAACAAAAGGGCAGGAGGTTCCCGGAGGTGAATCAAAAATCGTGAAATCACTTTCAACAGTTTTTGCCTTATTTTTGACATAGGAAATTACACTTGTGGTCTGGATCTTACCTGTATCAAGGCTTCCGCCCATGTAAGAGATGGATCCCTCATGTGCCTGTTCAAAAATCCCCACAGGAACTTCTTCAAAGATAAGGGCACCTGTCGGGCACATTAGTACACATCCTCCGCAGGAGTGACAGAGTTCTTTAAAAATGAGTGGCAGGCTGTTAACCATTGCTATTGCGCTGAATTTACAGATATTTTCACATCCTCCGCATCCTATGCATTGCCTGCTATTAAGAAAAGGGATGTCAACGCAGACAGTCTCGGTTTCTTTGTCATTCAGTTCCAGAAAAAGGGCTGTATTCGGTTCCTCCACATCGCAGTCAGCCAGAACAACAGTGAATTCATTGCTGCGAAGATGTTCTGCCAGGGCAACTGATATGGTGGTTTTACCTGTTCCGCCTTTTCCGCTTGCTATTGCTATATTCATTTTTCCTGATCCTTATTTCAGACATTTATTATCTAATTGATGCATATGTCCCGGATATTACCAGTGTCCGCTTACATTTGCAGATTCCGTTTTTTCAAGGGAACCGATCTTGAGGGCATTCAAGGCTTCCCCTACTGTACCGCTTGCTCCGGTATATATTTCTATTCCCGCTGCATTCAGTGTTGCAAAAGCCTTTGGCCCCACATTCCCTGTGATGACCTTTTTTGCCCCTGAATCTATAATGTTCCTGGCAGTCTGTATCCCCGCTCCCTGGACAGATTCGAGCTTAACCGGATTACCCATATAAATGAAGCTATCATCCGATGTGTTGAATATAATAAACCCTGCAGCTCTGCCGAACCTGGGATCTACTCCGGAATCGATTGTTTCACCTGTTGCTGTTACCGCAATTTTCATTTACCGACCTTCCATTTATTGTTTTAATAGCTTTTCACAAATATATAATGCATGTATTGTGCCAGAGTGTGGGGACGAAATATATTTTGGTGAATTTTGAACAGAATCGGAGCTAACCGGTATTTATGCGGTAATTAAGAGGCTGTATGCTGGAATCTGCCCTGAAATGAAGTAAAAGCAGCTGCTGCAAAAAAATGTTTTCTCTTAAAACTTGGGTTTGTGTTGCAGATTGCAATGTTTAAAAGGGGTGGTAATTGCAAGCTGCAATCATTGCGGGTCTGTTATATTATACTGTTTCATTTTTCTCCATAGCGTGGATTTGTCTATTCCAAGGGCTGCTGCAGTTTCTTTTCTGTTCCAGTTGTGATTTTTAAGAACTTTTTCTATCTCCCGGGCTTCCATATTTTTTAATGTGGTTTCCTCTAAGGTTATGGTATTTTTTTTAAGGTACAGGGGCAGATGCTGTTCCTGTATATAGTGCTCCTTGCATAGAATGAAGGCATGCTCTATCACATTTTCCAGTTCCCGTATGTTTCCGGGGAAATCATGATTCAGCAGTATTTCTACTGCTTCATCTGTCATGCCTGTTATATTTTTGGATTTTAGTATATTATACATGCTTATAAAATGTTTTATTAGAAGGGGAATGTCCTCCTTTCTTTCAGCCAGGGGAGGGAGGGTTATTTTCATTACATTAAGTCTGTAGTAAAGATCCTGCCTGAATCTTCCTTTGGCAACTTCATCTTCAAGATTCCTGTTAGTGGCAGCTACAATCCGTACATCAGCTCTAAGAGCTTTTACTCCGCCAAGGGGCTCGTATGTTTTGTCCTGGATAAACCGGAGCAGTTTTGCCTGAACATTAAGGGATAGTTCTCCAATTTCATCCAGAAAAAGGGTTCCCCCTTCAGCCATTTCTATACGTCCAGGCTTGTCTTTTTTTGCATCAGTAAATGCCCCCGATTTGTATCCGAAGAGTTCCGATTCTATCAGGTTGTCCGGTATTGCCGCGCAATTAACAGGAACAAGTTTTTTACCGTTCCTTGGGCTCAGATTATGTATTGCATGGGCAACAAGTTCCTTCCCTGTACCGCTGCCCCCTTCAATAATAACAGAGCTGCCGCTTTCAGCTATGTCTGGAAGAATTCTGAAAAGTTCCTTCATGCGGCTGTTTTTGCTTACTATATCTTCAAATGTAAAACCCGATTCCAGTGTTTTGCGCAGGCTGGTTACCTCGGTTATATCTCTGAATGTTTCCACCCCTCCGATTATGTTCCCATTGCTGTCTTTGAGAATCGCTGTATTTATGCTTATAGGGATCTTTTCACCATCATCTTTAAGTATATAAATGGTTTTGTTTTTTAAGGGTTTCCCTGTTAAGATGGTTTCCTTTAAGGCACAGGAATAGTTGCATATATTGGCATGAAATATATCGTAGCAATGTTTTCCCAGGGCATCTTCTTTTTTTATTCCAATGATGTTTTCAGCCGCTTTGTTTATGGAGGTTATACGGAAGCCGGTATCCACTGTAAAAACGCCGTCAATTATTCTGTCAAGAATGATGTTTAAGATACTATTTTCGTCAGGTTGCATTATGCAATGTCCGGGTTTGAGAAGTTTTTTATAATGAGCATTCTACAGGTATGAGCAGATTTACTGTTGCACCATTATTGTGCCATTCGGCGGAGCAGAGATACTTTATAAGGTGTATCCCCCGTCCTCTTTCACTCATAGATGGCGGAGGGATCTTGTAAAAATCCCTGGAAAACTGGAATCCTTCCCCTTCATCAGAAATTATAACTTTAAGGCAGGTTTGGGCCTGTTCTAAGATTACAGTTATTTTCTTTTCCGGATCCCAGCGGTTCCCATGCTCCATGGCATTTATAATTGCTTCATCAAGAATAAGCCTTAAACTTTCATGGGGCAAAAGGAGTTTCCCGGAAAGATTGTTAATATCCGTAAATATAGAATCTATTACTTCATCTTTTTTATTTTTTTCTGTGGGGAATTCTTTTTTAAATATAATCATTTTTGATTTATTCTGTAATTAAGATACTTTTATAGTATCATATGGAATTATTAAATGAAAGCACTTTTTTTAAATAAGTGAAGAAATTTCGGGGTGGGGAGATTCGAACTCCCGACTTCTTCGTCCCGAACGAAGCGC
>CAYYKZ010000103.1:0-8403 GCA_964468455.1 uncultured Leptospirales bacterium
AAAAAATTGGGTGCTTCATGCCCTTCTTTAATCGCTTTTTTTATAACACCTGTTAATGTTCGTTTGTCCGTTATAAGTATTTTATGGGCCATTGTAGGGCTTCCTTTTATTATCAGCTTATAGAGCATTGATTTTTTTCTGGAAGAAGTGAATTTATTCATTAGGCCGGTAAAATCTATAATTGAAGGGTTATCGCCATTATAGATTATAAAATTAGTTGAAGGGTTTGAAGAAACAGTTTCATTTACTGCTTCCAGGTTTGACTGATCAAGGAGGAAGGTTGCAATGCTGTGTTTTTTAGGCTGATTTTCATCCCTTTTATATTCTGCAAGATATTCCTCTAATCCGTCATTATGGTTATTGTAGATAATTGTATTGTTTGCTCCGGAAGAGACCGAGTTGCGGATTGTAAAGTCAACAATTCGGAATCTTCCTCCTATGGGAAGCATGTATCTGGATCTTTCACTCGTGAGTGAAAGCAGAACGTCATCTTTCTGTGCAGGGTATGAAATTATTGTAAAACCGCTCATTTCACCTTTCCGGGAATACTCTATGTATTATCTGATCCGGATTTAATCCGGATTATCTTTATGAATAATTCTTAAGAGTAATAAGGCATCTTTTACCGGAAGCCGTCAAATCATTTTATGGGTATATGAGGTTTTTGCAGATGATTTTTAAATGTTTCAGCATTTACCGGATAAGGGGATTCCTATTTTTTATATGGCGGTGAACTGAGAAATTCTTCAAACAGTTCCCGGTCAAGGATAAGAAGCCTTTCCCTGATCTGTCCGGAATTTTCAAAATTTATGTTCTGGTGAACATAATAATCAAGGAGCCAGAGGTATTTGTTAAGCATGCGCGGGAGAATATTTGTTGATTCAATCTCGTCACTGTTAAGCTTAATGTAGTTCTTTTCCAGACTGAAAACTTCACTTTTAAGAAGTTCCAGCTGGTGTTTGTTTATATTGCGTCTTACATAGAATATATCAGTTATAAATCCGTATACAGGTATCCATTCCCGGATGTCTCTATATCTTCTGCCGCTTTTTTTAATAATGTCTGTAATATCATTAATAGGTTTTACATCAATTAGGGACAGGTTAAGCTCAGAAGGGTCAGTGAGGAATGCTTCTTTAAAAAAAAGTAGAGATTTGGGGATATCATCAAGGTGGTAATATGAAGCCCCGAGAATAAACATCGTTCTTGCATTTGCTGAATAAGAGTTTCTTGCATGTTCAAGAGTTTCGACTGCAAATTTATACTCGCCAAGCCTAAGGAAGCATTCACCCAGGTTTATCAGCAGTTCCAGTTTGCTCCCGGTTTCCTCATTCCTTTGAAAGGCTATTTTATAGTTTTCTGAAGCTCTATAAAAAATAAACTTCATAGCAGATTTATAAGCGGAAGAGCTCTGCATATTTTTTGATGCAGCATAATCGTCAAAAAGCGCCCATTCCTCCATGAGAAAATCAGCGGTATTTTTGCCTTCCTCAACTTTTTTCAGATCTTTTTCTCTGTTGTGCCAGAATTTTGCTGTTCTGTAGGAATCAACAAGCCCGGGATAGTCGGGATTAAGATTCATGAGTTTATCCAGTTTTTTTATAGCTTCCTTGAAATTCCCTTCTGAAATGAGCTGATATATTTCACCATTCACATTCAGAAGAGGATCATCGGAAAATGATAATTGTCCGTTTTTGTCCATATTCTCGATATCAGATGTCTGTAATTTTACCGCTTATACCGGGTATAGTGGCGGAAGTAATTATAATTACCTGTCTTTCAGGAAAGAGTTCAAGCACATTTTTTATAATTTTTTCACAGATACTGTTTTCATCTGAGTCCGGCTTTAGCACCAGAAGAAGAGGAGGGAGCAACAGAGAGCTTTCTGTAATCTTTTCAAAGGCATTAATAAGGGATATTTTAATGAGGCTGTAAGGTATGTCGTTTAAAGGGCTTGTACTTTCACCACGTGTGATAAAATGGTGTATAGCCTCTCTGTGAATATCTTCAGGTTTAAGCCCGTATTCAGGCAGAATATCATTTATAATTTTCCATGAAAGCTCCGAAAGAGTTTCGAGTTTATCATTGTTCCATTTCCGGGATGAAACTTCTATAATATCATGAAGATATGATATGGCTGCTTTTTCATCTTCGGCATTTTTGATTTTTTCATCAATATCTGCTAACTGGAGGTTATAGGAGGTTCCTGTATTATCTTTTTTGTCATAATCAGCTATTTCGTGTTCTATTTTTTTACGAATTGAATCTTCATGTTTTATCTGGTCTTCAACTGTTGTTATAAGGTCATTAATTTCAGATGTATAATGTGCTATATTTTCTATGTCTTCAATAGTTAATATTGACTGGTCAAGACCCTCAAGTTTCAGTGCAATATCCTTTTCAATTGCCGACACTTCGCTGATTTGGGAATCAAGTTTTTTTTCCGTTTCCTTAAGCTCGGGCAGAGAGGATAGTTCCTTTTTTAGTTCAGCTATTTCTGACTGGATTTCACTGAATTTAATAAAATCATCAAAATATTGAAGAAGAAATTCATATAACTCCTCTGTCTTGTAATTGTCAAAGCTGAAACTGCTGTTGCCCAGTGATTCGGTCATTTTTTTCTGGTGTATTTCTTTTTCAGCAGTTAAAGATTCCGGGTTATACTTTTTGAGTTTCATGTATGAAATCAGTGCTGCAAGGATAGAAATAATGACAGATGATGCTGCTATATAGGGCAATGGGCTGGTGTCGCCCTTGATTGACAGGAATAATAGAGCTGTAATTGAAAATACAGCAATCCCGCCTATTGTTCGGAATGTTCTTTTTCTGATTGTTTTTTCTGAATTCAGCATGCGGTCAATCCGGCTGTTAATTTCTTTCAGGTTGTTGAAGTTTTTTTCAACCTCCTCCAGGTCAGCCAGATTTTCAGCGTAATTTTTAAATTGGGGGAATTCGGTTTTAAGGCCTTTTTCCAGTTCATTAAGATTATTTTTAAGATCTCGAAGTTTCAATACATCTTTTTTGCAGGCGTTGATTTTTGAAGTAAGTTTATCCCTGAGAACAATCTTTTCTGAAATATTCTGAAGTGTGTCCCGGAAGTCCTCCAGAACCTTTAAGTCTTTGTTAAGCCTGGTCAGGACTCTGTTTACGGAAGAAATTTCTTTCTGAAGTTTTTCTTTCCGCATTTTTTTTATTTCAATAAGCTGTTTCTGTTTCAAAAGTCCGGATAATTCCTGCTCTTTCTGACTTAAGTGTTTTTCATTATCAGTAACCGGTATATTAAGTTTAAGCATCTCTGTATTAATAAAAGCAGAGCTTAATATTTCTGGAGATAATTCAGGTTCGGATGAATTATTTATGTCAATATAGGAAACAGTATGAAATATTTTATCATTGAAAATGTTCACATACTGATCCAGGGTTATGTTTGGAGTTATATCCTGCCGGGAATCTTCATCTATGGTGCCGCTTTCTTCTGTAATATTACCTTTGCTGTCAAGTCTGTAGGTTATATTATTATAGGAAATATGGAGGTTATAATTTATTTCCTCTCCAGCGGCATATTCAGGATCAGTATCTGCAGAAAAAATTCCTGAAAAAAGATTTTTTAAAATCTCAAATTTTTTCGGATCTTTAATACGGAACAAATTTTCGTTATGATTAAAATCAATGGCTGTTCCATTGCCCTGATTTTCCAGTTCTGTTTCAAGTTTTATAAATCGCAAAAAATAACCTCCTCCCTGTTAGAGGGTGATGAAAACCTGAAATGAAGAACCCGGGCAAGGGCCTCGTGATTGATATTTTCCGGAATGGTTTTTTCTTCAATAATACTGTCAAGGGTTCTGTATATTTCTCCCATGAGAGAATTGTCTTTGCAGCAGGTTAATATCTGCATGTTCAGAGAAGGGGTTGTTTTATTAATAATCCGCAGCCCTTTAAAGAATCCTGGCATTTCCTTTCCCAGTTTGTCAAATTCAAAAAATCTTGTTCCCTTAAGAGATATATTGAGAATCCTGTTTTCCGCGGCAAATGTTTTTATTTTTTCAATTAATTCATCTTCAGTTTGAAAATCCGAGCAGTTTATTTCTCCGGATATTATGGATTCGGTATTAACAGGTATGCGCCTTATATTTAAAATGCTGTTATTATTTACTTCTATTGAGATAACAAACCGGTCGCCATTCTCATCAATTGAGCATGGTTCAGGACTGCCCGGTGATGCTCCCAGAATTTTATTCTGGGATTTGAACATTTTAAAGGTGTGGCTTTTCCCTAGAGCATAAAAATCCATATTCATATGTTTCATTGACTCTCTGTCAATGCAGTCAATGCCGCATAATTCCCTTTTCCCCGGATTGTAATCAGCGTAGAACAATCCTAAGTGAAAGCCCTTTTTGCTGCATCGTGAAATGCTCTCAGGTGAATGTTTGCTGTTAGCCTGAAGGCCGTAAATATAAATATCACCTTTATCGGATTTAATGTAATCATCAACAGTCCGATCAGAAAAATAATAGCATTTATCAAGGCCGGATATATAATCAATAATCTTTTTATCTATTTTGAGTTCGCCAGGGCCCGCTGTAAAGAATATTTCGGTTCCATTATCAAGAAGAGTGGTGAATTCAGGAGCAGCATGTTCAAAAAAAACAGACGATTCTATTTCCTGATCGAAAAAATCCCCTGCTATGAGCAGAATATCATGTTTTGCCGCCTGGGCCATTATTCGTCTGAAAGTTTCTATCCGTTCATTCCATAGATTAAGGCGTCTGTTTTTGTCTATACCTAAGTGCAGGTCTGATGTTAATAAAAGCTTTATGCTTTTCATTGCTCTTTCTTGTCCTGGAAGCTGGTGTATTAAAAAATTTTTTTACTTAACAGTTAAGATTAAAATATATTTCTTTAAATTGAAGAGAAATCCGGGTTGTTCACCCGATCCTGGAAGGGGTAAAAGCCCGGATATTATTTATTTTGAAATAAATGTAACCTGCAAGCAAAACAGCCTGATAGTTACAATGGTTTTATTTCTATCTGAATATACATGAAATAAAAAAAACAGTTTTATTATAAATTCCATGTAAAAAAATCATCACTATATTAGAATGTATATTTTTACCTGTCTATGAAAAAAGAATAATTATTTAAAGTAATTGTGTAACTGTAAAAAAACTGCAGATATTTATGGATCCGATGCTCTTCAGCCGTGGCATAAATTGACACTAATTCTTATATATAAGAAGTTTTGTAATTAATCATAAAGATATATTCCGGTATTACATTTCAGGCAGCAATTAAGGTATTAAAGTTGAATTAATTATTTACAGATGTATAATTTTCTTTGAAAGGGAGTTATTTTATTGACAAAAATGGCTTAAAGGTAAGTTTACAGGGAGTGAGAGCAGTATTTTTGTTCCTGAATGTTCCCCCGGTATTGAAGTATATTGAAGCAGCTTTTCGGACACTTTTTATAAAGCTGCCGGGTCAATGTTTTAATAAATAGAGAGAGAAAAGTATGAGTAATGAAAACGCAAAAAAGGAAGAGATTGAGAAAGAAGAGGTGAAGCTCAGCTATTTTGGCCCTCTTGGAAGGCTGGCACTGATTTTTTTTCTCGGGTTTTCACTTTATCTTTTTGTTTCTTCAATGATGCTGGTTTTTCTTACCAGGTCGTCAGTAGAAATTAAAGTTCCTTCTGTTGTAGGGAAAAAATATGTTGATGTCAGCAATGTTCTTGTCCGCAAGGGATTAAAGCCGGATATTAAATTTGTTGAGGTTTATGACCTTGATGACGGAATAGTTTTAAGCCAGAATCCGGAAAGCGGGGCCATACTCTCTGAGAACAGTACTTTGAGGTTAACTGTAAGCAGAAGCAGTTTTTATATAGATGTACCTAATCTTGTTGGAACTGAATATCCCATAGCATTAAATAAGCTGAAAAATCTGCATTTTCTTGATAAGGCAGTATCTATAAGCCCGGGGGTGGTTTCATATATCCCTTCTGACACCAGGGCTGAAAATGTTGTAATAGAACAATCTCCAAAACCCGGGACAAAAATCACACCGGATGTTAAGGTCAATCTTCTTGTTTCCAGCGGATCTTCTTCAACGGGAAACAAAATGCCTGATATTACAGGGCAGTCCATAGACCTTTGTTTTGACCTGATTCTGGCAAAAGGGCTTAGTGTGCAGCAGGAGATTATTAAAACAGGCGATATTCGTAAAAGCGGAATTATTGCGTCACAAAGCATAGCTCCGGGAAGAGTTATACCTGAAAATGATACTGTTAAGATCGGCATCTATTATTATGAGCTTAAAGATCATCATTATTCAGCTTATGAGCTGGTTGATTATACAATACCTGCCGGGGAGCCGGAAGGTCTTTACGAAATTCTGGTTGAGGATAATCATTCAAAGAGAATAGTATATTCTGCAATGCTCAAGGGCGGGCAAATCATGAAAGCTGTATTTAACAGGGTTGGAAATGCCAGGGTTTATATAAACAGGGATAAAAAGAATATAAAGGTAATGAGCTTAAATGTTGACTGAGAAAAATAAGGTGATGTTGTCACCTTCAATTATAGCCGGTGATTTAAGTACAATCGGTAATGATGTAAAGACATTTGACAGCTCAGTTGTCGATCTTCTCCATATGGATGTTATGGACGGGAATTATGTCCCTAATCTTACATACGGTCCCGGTTTTATTAAAGATCTTAAAAAACATACCGATATACCTCTTGATATCCATTTAATGATAGAAAAACCGGAAAATACCCTTGAACAGTATATAGATCTTGATCCCTGGTGTCTTGTGATTCATTATGAAAGCACCAGATTCCAGGCGAGGAGTCTGAATATTATTAAGGGGTATGGAATCAGGCCGGGGCTTGCCATTAATCCCGGTACCCCTGTAGAGAGTGTTTTTGATCTTTTGCCTTATGCCGGGCTTGTGCTTATTATGTCAGTGGATCCCGGTTTTTACGGTCAGTCCTTTATGACCGGATCATTGAAGAGGATCGAGAAACTGAAAAGGTTTATTGAAGATAATAAGTTTGATGATATAAAAATACAGGTTGACGGAGGCGTAACTGCTGATAATATAAAAAGTGTTGTTGATGTAGGGGCTGATATAGTTGTTGCGGGAAGTTCCGCCTTTAAAAATGGCGATGTAACATCTAATGTGAGAAATTTAAAAAAGGCGGCAGCCGGTTAATTAATGTTGACAAAAAAAGAGGGGTAAAAATAATTTACTCCCTAACTATACTTGGAGGTAGGTTCAGTGTCGGTAAAGATACGATTACAGAGAGTTGGAACAAAGAAAAAGCCATTTTACAGAGTGGTGGCTATTGACAGCAGGAAAAAAAGGGACGGCAGAGTTATTGAATTTATCGGCAGATATCAACCGATAGTGAAAGATAAACAATTTGACGTTGACGAAGCAAAAGTGCTGAAATGGCTTGGTCAGGGGGCACAGCCAACTGATACAATACAACAATTATTGAAGAAAGAGGGGATCTGGCAGAAGTACATAAGCTCTAAATAATTATTCAGGAGGCGGAAATGAACTATAGTGAACTCGTGGGGTATATGGTTAAATCTCTTGTGGATCATCCGGATAAAGTTGAAATCAGAGAAATCGAGGGCGAAAAGTCAACAATTCTTGAATTAAGGGTAACAAAAGAGGATATTGGTAAAGTAATAGGGAAACATGGCCGTATTGCCAGGGCTATTAGAACTATCATAAATGCTTCTGCCACAAAAACCGGTAAGCGGGTAGTGCTGGAAATCCTTGATTGATTACCGGGAATGAATTTACACGAATTGCCAGGATTATCGGTTCCCATGCTCTTGATGGAAAACTGAAAGTTTATGTTATTTCCGATATTCCTGATCGTTTCAGAAAAGGTAATTCTGTTTTTTTAAAGCTTAAAGATGGTTTCAAAAAATATCTTATTTCAGATTTCAGAGATTTTAAAGGATCTCTGGGGCTTCTTAATCTTGAAGGAGTTAACAGCAGAACAGATGCTGACCTGCTGAAGAATGTTGATATTTTTATAGATCCTGAAACTGCAGAAAAGGGGCGTGATTTTCTTGAAAAGGATGCTTTTTTCTACAGAGATATTATTGGGGTATCTGTTTATAATGATAACACCTTTTTCGGGAAGGTGAAAGATATTTTTGAAGCAGGTTCAGGGGACATTCTTGTTATTGAAGATTCAGAGGGAAGAGAAGTTCTTGTTCCCTTTGTTGAATCAATGGTGAATACAGACCGTATTAATGAAAATATAATTGAAATCAGGCCTGTAGAGGGTTTGCTTGATTTTTAAGATTTACACACTTTTCCCTGATTTTTTTATTTCGCCTTTAAATTCAGGTTTAATGGGGAAAGCTGTAAATTCCGGAATTAT
>CAYYKZ010000104.1:0-4924 GCA_964468455.1 uncultured Leptospirales bacterium
AGAATGCACAGTACAAAGATGTATTAAAAATTGTTGGTGAGCCCTTTACAACAGAGGAATACGGAATTGCTGTAAACAAAGGGAACAAAGAAGTTCTTGATATGATTAATGACGGCCTTGCCAAGGTTATGAAAAAAGGCACAAACAAAGAGCTTGAGAAAAAGTGGCTAAAATAAATATTAAACAAAAGTTAAAAATAGAGATGACTGACGGGGTTCTTATCCCCGCCAGGGATGATAAATCTTTATTTTCAGCCTGGAGACTGGCTTTTTACGGGGCAATATCTTTATTGATATTGCTCCCTCTTATTTCTCCGGAGCCTTATAAAGATATTATCATGTTTGTTCCTGACGGTGTACTGATGACATTCCAGGTAACAGTAATGTCCATTTTTTTCGCCCTTATTATCGGACTTCTGGTAGGCCTTGGAAGAATGTCCAGATTCAAAGTTATCAACCTGTCATGTACTGTCTATGTTGAAATTATCAGGGGAATCCCACTGCTTGTACAGCTCTTTTATATTTATTATGCTCTGGCAAAATTTGTAAAAATTCACGATATTTCTGCAGCTGTTATTGCCATGTCAATCTGCTATGGTGCTTATATCAGCGAAATATTCAGAGCAGGCCTTCAGTCTATTCCCAAAGGGCAGATGGAAGCCGCTCTTGCTCTTGGATTAACACGCAGGCAGGCGATATATAAAATTATTCTTCCCCAGACAATCAGGGTTGTACTCCCTCCTATAGGAAATGAATTTATTGCCCTTTTAAAAGATTCTTCTCTTGTATCAATCCTGGCCGTTTCTGATCTTCTACGAAGGGGGAGGGAATATGCGTCAACAACCTTTTATTATTTTGAAACCTATACAGTAATAGCTATTATATATCTGATCATGACCCTGTTCTTTTCACGAATAGTAGCAATTATGGAAGAAAGGATGAAAACAGATGCACAGTAGAGTAAAAGTAATAAATGTCTCAAAAAATTTTGGTTCTGTTCAGGCCCTGAGGAACGTAAGCCTTGAAGTAAAAAAAGGTGATGTTTTCTTTATCATAGGTTCTTCCGGAAGCGGTAAAAGTACACTCTTAAGATGCATCAACCGTCTGGAAAATGTAACAAGCGGTGAAATATACGTTGAAGACGTTCTTGTTACCGGCCCTAAAGCTAATATAAGACAGATCAGGGAGGAAACCGGAATGGTTTTCCAGTCTTTCAACCTTTTCCCTCATTTAAGAGTTATTGATAACATTACCCTGGCTCCTAAAATAGTAAGGGACATCCCTGCAGAAGAGGCTGAAGAAAAAGCAAGAACACTCCTGAAAAGAGTAGGGCTCACAGATAAGGAAATGGCATACCCTGAACAGCTTTCCGGCGGACAGCAGCAGCGTGTTGCGATTGCCAGGGCGCTTGCCATGAACCCCAAGGTTATGCTTTTTGATGAGCCTACTTCCGCGCTTGACCCGGAAATGACGAAAGAGGTTCTGGACGTTATGAAAGACCTGGCCGACGAAGGTATGACAATGATGGTTGTGTCACATGAGATGGGTTTTGCCAAAGCAGCAGCTAACAAAGTTGTATACATGGACGATGCTGAGGTTATAGAAATGGGTACACCTGACCAGATATTTGACAATCCACAAATGGAAAGGACACAACGATTTCTTCATAATGTTCTAAGAGCATGAAATGAATCAAACCGGTTCAGATTCTTCCCCCGATTACACTTTTAGCTTATTTGAAAGATTCGGTATTGAACTTGAATATATGATTGTACACAGGGACACTCTTGATGTGCTCCCTGTGTGTGATAAAGTGCTCCATGAAATATCCGGAACTTTCAGCAATGACGTTATGCCTGACGGCCCTCATGGTGCAACAGCCTGGTCCAATGAACTGGCTCTGCATGTACTTGAATTTAAAACACTCGCTCCTTCTGAAACCATACACAATCTGGACATAATTTTCAAAAAAGAAGTTTCACGAGCCTTTGAAATTCTTGAGAATATGCAGGGGATGCTTATGCCAACAGCCATGCATCCCTGGATGAATCCTGAACATGAATTTAAAATCTGGCCACACGGTGACCGGGAAATATATGGAACCTTTGATTCAATTTTTTCCTGTAAAGGCCATGGATGGTCAAATCTTCAGAGTATGCACATTAATCTACCCTTCAAAAATGATGAAGAATTTTTAAAACTACATAGTGCCATCAGATTGATTCTTCCTTTGATTTCCGCCCTGACAGCATCTTCGCCCTTTATAGAAGGAAAATATAGCGGCTTGCATGATACCAGAATGAACGTTTACAGGACAAATTGTTCTATTGTTCCTTCATTGACAGCCATGATTGTCCCGGAACCGATAAAAGGGATTTCAGACTATCATCAAAGTATATTAAACAAAATATATCAGGATATTAAACCTTTCCCCGGAAGCATAAACATAAGTGAAGAATGGGTAAATGCTCGGGGTGCTATTGCCAGATTCGACAGAGGCACAATCGAAATCAGAACAGCAGATATCCAGGAATGCCCTTCTGCTGACCTTGCATGTGCAGAGCTTATTATTGAGACATTAAAAGCTTTTATTTTCAGTGAAAAAGTTCCAGCAGAAGAAATGAACACCATTAACACAGAAACCCTTTACATGATATTAATGGATATAATAAAAACCGGTGAGAAAACAGTAATATCCGACAAAGCCTATCTGAAAATTCTTGATATGCCCGGAACAAAACATACTGCAGAGGAAATTCTCTGGACTTTTTATGACAGATTCATCAAAGATACATCTCCTTACAGAGATACTTTAAAAAAAATACTTACCAGAGGATCTCTTTCCACCCGCATTATCAAAGCAGCAGGCTCTGATCCTGACTTAAAAAAAATCTATTCAGTGTATAAAGATTTATCCTCCTGCCTTAGAAATGACGTTCTATTTATCCCTTAAATTATCCGGGTTTTCCCGGGAACACTTTATACAATAAAATAATATTAAAAAATATTTATCTTCAGTTAAGTATTAACTTTTTTTACTTTTAATTTTCTCATAATTTTAAAATTATGATTCAGATTATATCTAAATCCTTATATTTTTTTTTATAATATAAAAGAATCAGTTTTACAGACAATAAATCTTCAGATATAATAAGGGAATCCGGATTTAATTTCAGAATCTTATTCTATAATTGAATCCTTATGAGCTGCACAAAAAAGGAGGATTATATGAAAATTGAGTTTGTTGGCGGCGCGGGTACAGTTACAGGATCATCATATATTATCAAAGACCAGGATTTTGCTATCATGGTTGATTGCGGTATGTTTCAGGGGAAACGTGAACTTATTGAAAGGAACCAGCTGAGTCTCATATATGATCCCCCCAGAATTGACTGTATGGTTTTAACTCACGCACACATTGACCATAGCGGACTCATTCCCAAACTTGTCAAGGAGGGTTTTTTCGGCAATATTTATGCAACTAAACCCACTGTTGACTTATGCTCTGTAATGCTTCCGGATAGCGGACACATACAGGAAATGGATGTTAAATGGGTTAACAAACGAAATAAAAAAAAGGGACTTCCCCCTGAAGATCCTCTTTATACAGCAGAAGATGCCGAAAATGCCCTGGGAAATTTTGTACCGGTTAATTATGGTGAAATAATACAGATACATCCAAGGGTGGAAATCCGTTTCCGTGATGCAGGTCATATACTGGGCTCATCCTTTGTTGAAATGTGGGTTGAGGAGAATGGGCAGAAAACAAAAATTGTATTTTCAGGCGATCTGGGCCCGAAAAATCAGGCAATTATCAGGGATCCGGAACCCCTTGAAAACGCTGATATTATACTTATTGAATCTACCTACGGAAACAGACTGCACAAAAACAAAGAAGATACATATATTGAATTTAAAGAAATACTTAATGACTCCATAAACAATAATGGGAATATTGTGATCCCGGCATTTGCTGTAGAGCGGACACAGGAAATTATCTACAGTTTAAATAAGCTTTTTAATAATGGTGAAATTCCCAGAATACCGGTATACATAGATTCACCCCTGGCAATATCAGCTACCCAGATATTCAGAGACAACCCTCAATGTTTTGATGAAGAAACGAGAAAACTAATCATGTCCGGTGACAACCCCCTGGATTTTGAGAACCTGAACCTTATTAAATCTGTGGAGGAGTCCAAAATTTTAACCAAAGAGGCTAAGGGATCAATTATCATCTCAGCAAGCGGTATGTGTACAGCTGGACGCATACGGTTTCATCTTCAAAGCAACCTCTACAAACCGGAATCCAATATTATTTTTGTCGGATTCCAGGCACAGGGCACCCTGGGACGAAGACTTGTTGAAGGAGCAAAACAGGTAAGAATCTATGGGGAGGATATAGCTGTTAATGCTAAAATTCACACCCTTGGAGGATTTTCCGCGCATGCGGACAAAGAGGGACTTCTCAGCTGGCTAAGGACAAACAATAACCCCAAAGCGAGAATTTTTGTTGTACACGGTGAAGAGGAGTCATCATCAGAATTTGCCCAGGCAATAATTGATGAATTCGGAATCCCGGCTCATGTACCGCAGTGGGGGGAGATTGTAGATCTGGATACAATGAAATCAGAATTTGCTGAATATTCTGACATCCCGGAAAATAACTTTGATTATCTGGACAGTCACATAGATGCACTTTCGGAAACATTAAGGAAACTTAAAGACAAATACCAGAAGACAAAGGAACAGAACAGGATATCCAGGCTTGCAAAAATTCAGGAGGAGATAAACGACGCAAGAGAAATGATTGAAACAGTTATTGATGAATTATAACATATATTAATGCCCGGGCGGTCTGCAGCTTCCCGGGCATTAAAAACAGCATTTCAACACTGAAAATCTCCAGGAATAACTGCTTTATA
>CAYYKZ010000104.1:5024-8401 GCA_964468455.1 uncultured Leptospirales bacterium
ATTCTTTATCTCTTACTCATGGCATGACAAAGAGCAATAGCTAATGCATCTGATGCATCATCAGGTCCATGAATTTTTTTCTGCTTAAGAATGCGGCTGATCATAAACTGCATCTGTACCTTGTCCGCACTTCCAGAACCTGTTATAGCCTGTTTTATCTGTTTAGGTGTATAATCTGCGAAAGGAATATTGTTCAGCTTAAGGGTCAGCATAATTACCCCTATTGCACCTGATACAGACATTGCTGTTTTACAATTATTTGCAAAAAAAAGTTTCTCAAGTGCAGCTTTTTCAGGAAGGTATTTTTTTATAATATCATCAAGCCCCTGGTGGATAGCCAGATACCTCTCCTCAAGATTATCCTTTGGAGAGGTTTTTATTATTCCGTAATCAACTAAAGTCAGATCAGTTTTTACCAGACCCCAGCCGACAATATCATAACCCGGATCTATACCAAGTATTGTCACCCTTCCTCGCCAAGTTTTTCCATTATCTCATCTGAAATATCATAGTTTGAATAAACTTCCTGAACATCATCATGATCTTCTAAAAGTTCAATGATTCTAAGACACTGTCCTGCTTTTTTCTCATCCAGGGAGACTGTTGTAAGGGGAACATAGGTGAGCTCATTCATATTAATTTTATAGTTATTCTTCATAAGTGCGTCTGATGCGTCTGAATATGCCTCAGGAGATGTAGTCACGATTATGCTTCCATCCTCTGTCTTGATATCCTCCACATCATACTCAAGAAGTAATTCCATTACATCATCTTCATTCACAGTCTCATCAGCTTCAATAACAATCATACCCTTTCTTTCAAAAAGATAGCTTACAGATCCTGTGTCACCAAGATTCCCGCCGTTTTTTCCGAAAATAGTTCTGATTTCCGGCGTGGTTCTGTTTTTATTATCAGTGAGACAGTCAAGGAGTATAGCCACGCCTCCGGGTCCGTATCCTTCATATCTGACTTCTTCATAAACAACACCATCAAGATTGCCTGCTCCTTTTTTTATTGCCCTGTCTATATTATCATTAGGCATATTCGAAGCCTTGGCTTTTGCTACAGCGGTTCGCAGCCTTGGATTTGATTCCAGATCTTCTCCGCCCGCCCTTGCTGCAACAGTTATTTCTCTAATCAGTTTAGTAAATAGGGCCCCTCTTTTTGCATCCTGAGCACCCTTTTTTCTTTTTATTGTAGACCACTTACTGTGTCCTGACATAAAAACCTCATATCTTATTCATTAATATCAGATGTATATAGTAAACGATACGGCAATTAACTAATATCCCCTTTTTATTTTCAACTGTAATTTTTCAATTCTTTCCCTTGCCCTATTACTCTGATAGTCATACTTAATACACTCTCTGTAGTAATTAATTGCTGTTTCATTCTTATCTTTTTTTTCATTAATCTCAGCTATATTCCAGCGTACTTTTCCGGGATTAAGCCTTGCAAAGGAATTTTTAAGATCTTCCAGGTCACTCTCCTTTTCACCCTGACTATCGAGTAATATTTCATATTCCTCATATTTTTCAAAGTTCTTATCACGGATAAGTTCCTGTTTCAGCCCATTCACTTCTTTTTTTATTCTTTCCAGTTCATTTCCGGCTGCATCAATACTGCCAAGTACTCTGTTCTGATAATCTATAACACTCTCATACATAAGAAGTGCCTTGTCATATTTAAGATTACTAAAAGCCATATCTCCGGAATATTCATAACTCTTTGAACGCCTGTATATATCATTTTCGTCTATATATTGCAGTGCTGCCTGGAATGAAGATTCAGCCAGTATATAGTTTCCCGTTTTGGCATAAGCAAGATATCCTAGTGCAAAATGGATCTCTCCATTATCAGGTACTTCCATGAGATAACGATTGTAATATTTTTCAGCTTCAATATATTTCCCGGAAGAATTATAAAGAGACGCAATTTTCAGCAAGGTCTCCGCAGGCGGAGCAGATGTATTTTCAACATACCTTTCAAGATGGTATAGTGCTTTTTTTATCTCACTGGTTGAAGATAAGGCCATGCCAAGCTCATATGAATAACTATAATTATCGCTGTTTAATGTATAGGCCTGTTCAAGAGCATCAGTATATGCACGAAAAAATTCAGGGCTGTTGTAGGATTTAAAAACCTCAGCCATTTCATAGTAAACCACATCATCCCGTTTATACTCTATCTCCCTGAACCTAAGGGACTGAATATAATGATTAAGAGCGTCCCTTCTTTTCCCGACTTTTACACTTATTCTTCCAGCATATAAATGAAGTTCCGATAGTTCAGGATTATTTTCAATAAAAAACCCTTCAGCTTTCCTGTTTCTGAAAAGTGATACTAAATCAATATCTTCATTTAAATTCTGAAGAGATATATAACCGGAAGGGATCCTTTTATCATCAACTCTTTTGCTGTATATCTCATTGAGATCTTTTAAAACCTCCGAAAGAGCCTGACTGTATTCTCCTCTATCATATAGCGCCTTATAATTTTCCTGTATCTGCGGTAAAAGAACTGCAGGAATAATTAAAATAAAATATATTATCAGCAGCAATATATAATTTTTCTTCATAAGTTCACCTGTCCGATTTTAATATCGGCACTTTTGTATCAAAGCAAAAATAACTACTCTTAATAAAAAAAAGGTTGTCTTTTTTAGAAATTATTCCTTAACTTATTAACTTGAATAAATACATATAATTGTTTGTTGCTCGGGAATCCTCTTTACTTGATCACTTAATCAAATGTGACAATGACTATTTGCCTTGAAAGGAGCTCTGTTACATGAGTCATATAAAAAAATTCAGTTACCAGGATGTTTCCAAAAGATGGCTGATAATGTTAGCTCTTTTTATTACCTTTTCAATTAATGCATTTATACTTAATGATATCATAATTGTCCTCAAACAGTATCTTCCCTATTATCCGGTAATAAAAGCAGTGATGATAATCTGCATGATATCACTTTTTGCAGGGAATATATCAGGTAGACTTCTGCTCCCTGTAATTAAAAATCACAGGATAATAACTGTTGCCGGTTCTTTCCTTTTCACCGCTTTCTCTTTATTTTATTTTGGTGTAAAATTACTGAACCCGGAAATATTATCAGTAATTAATATCTACATTCTGAGTAATTATTATATTATTCCTTTAATAGCTATACCCTCATTTATAACAGGTTTGCTTAATGTATATTATCTCAAAATTTCCTGCGGAGATTATATTGATGAGAAAAATTTTCTTCCAGTTTACATAGTTCTTCTCCCTTCAGCTCTTGGCTCAGGTTTTCTTGCAGCATATTTTATGCATTTTATTTTTCAGCCGGGTTTCTTTATATATATACTGATTATGTTATTAACTATTCCTCTGCC
>CAYYKZ010000105.1:0-8037 GCA_964468455.1 uncultured Leptospirales bacterium
TATAGATTATGGATATATGGAAGGATCCTTTTCAATAAATTCCAGAATTCAATATATTGCTTCAATAATTGATATGAAGAACAATAAAAAAATCTGGCAGATGAGAAATAAAAATGAAGCATCCTACCCTATAATGAGTGGTTTTTCTACAGCAAAAAACAGCTCGAATGTACGTGAAAATCTCCGCGACTGTGTTGCGGGTGTTATTCAGCAAATTGCCCAGGACATCAATAAAACAGTAAAATAACCTTCCCGAAACTTAAGGCCTGTTCCGGCTCCCGGTTCAGGCCTTATAACTGATAATACCGGCAACCTGCTTCTATGCTTCTCCATTATTTCGGCAGTTTTCAAATACCTTAAAAAGCGTCTTCATTAAAAAACTCATGCACCTGCATGGTACTTACCGATAATTTCCACAAATACTCTTCAAAAAGTACAGATAACTATGAAAAAGAAGATAACAGCAGCAATACTACTCATTTCCTTAATTACAGTAATATCACCTGATTTAAAAGGTGAAGATTACCAGTATCAGTATTTTACTGAAGATAAGGATAAGTATGTCCCGTTTTCAGATTATATACCCAGAATCAGAATGTACCAGTACACCCATCCCCATTTTCTGGAAGATTACTACAAGCTTTACGGGATGAAACTTTATTACAATGAAAACTCTCTGCGGAAAAATATAGAAATGCTCAAAACAGGACTTAACAGCAAATTCCGCCATCCCATTAATGCCCTGGTAAAAGTTGAGACAGAAGAGGAATATCTGAAATACCGTAAACTCATGTTTATGCATATGAATATTATGATAATGCGTAATTACATGAAGATAGGTGTAAGATATGACATGAAAAAAATATATTTTTACAATGTTGACCATGCTGAAGAGATAAGTGAAAGCCTTAAAATTGCTGAACAGTTTTACAAAGATGCCCTTCCCTACTGGTTTGAGGCAAAAAAACATGCAAATGAAGCAAGCAGAATTAAATTAACCACAAAGCTTTCAAATATTGAATCTGAACGTTATACAATTATTACAGGGGAACTGGATTTTGAAAAAATTATAAACAAGCATATACAGGATATTGCCTTAAAACAGGCGAAACTCCAAAATTATCTTGCATCATCTCAAAATTAATCTAATTTTAAAGATGCAGCCATTTACAACAGAATAGTTCGGCATTGCCGTGTCTGCATTTTATACAGGGGGCCTGTATCATCAGAATGAGTTTGGTTTTTCTATCTAACCTCATAAATAAAAATCAGGCAATACCATTCACTTAAAAAGGAGATATTATGGAAATGCTCAATATAATCAAAAACCGCAGATCAATAAGAAAATTCAAAGAAGAGCCTGTTCCTGATAATATTATTTATGAAATTCTTGAAGCAGGCAGATGGTCACCTTCCGGACTTAATAATCAGCCATGGAGATTTGTTGTAATTAAAAATAAAGATACAAAAGACAAACTTTCATCACTTACCAAGTACTCTCACATAATAAAAGGTGCTGATTTCTGTATAGCCCTTTTTTACAACACCTCATCAGGCTATAACAGAGATAAAGATCTAATGAGCATTGGATCCTGTATCCAGAATATGCTCCTTCAGGCCTATTCTTCAGGAATAGGCTCCGTTTGGCTGGGAGAAATTCTTAAGAACAAAGAAAAATTAAATTCCATACTGGAGATCGGGGAGGAAAATGAAAATATGGCTTTAATAGCCTGCGGATACCCTGATGAAGATGCTGAAAGCGAACGCCTGAGCATGAACGAACTTCTGCTTAAAA
Source organism: uncultured Leptospirales bacterium (assembly GCA_964468455.1). Taxonomy (GTDB): domain Bacteria; phylum Spirochaetota; class UBA4802; order UBA4802; family UBA5550; genus JBBAGC01. Next base: position 1,796 of record CAYYKZ010000105.1, read on the forward strand.
TTATTTGAGGGTTAAAATACTTGAAAATTAAAATATTTTTATTTCTCTTTATTTTAGCATATTCACCTCTATTTTCCCAGTCAGGTGTTCCTGAAATTTCTCTTAAAATAACTAAGTTTGAAAAAACAGGCAATGGGAACTATACCCTGGAATTTTCAGCAGAATATAGAGGCCCTGACCCTTCAATATTCAAAAATAACCCGGTCTATGTTCCACGTGAAGAAAAGATAATAGAAGGAATTGCAGATAAATCCCGAATTTACGAAAAGGACTTCCTTTTTTCAGAAACAAAACTTGATCTTAACAGAAATAATACATTTGATGAGATCTATCCTGTAACAGGAACAAACAGGGATACCTTCATCAATGGAATAAAAATATATCCTCTCATTGCAGAAGCAGGAAGAAAAGAAGTTTATACACCCCTGAAACCGGATGGATCAAAAAATACAAATAAAATCTCGGGTTCCGGCAGGCCCTTTACCCTCCACTACTTCAACAGGGAAACCGAAGAAATGAAAATAGGTTTCGGCCCTGAAAATAGTGAATTTACATTTTTCAATCTTCCCAACTCACAGGTCATGATTGAAATAATACCTGATACGGAGAATGATAATCCAACTATTTCAATTGAAGGAATTGAAACATATACAGGCATTACAAATGAAAAAATATCCTTCTTCCCGGGCAACTATTACAGACCAAGAATTACAGGCTTTCTTCATCTGCCCTTAAAGCAGGGGAGCACCGCAGGCAAATTCACAATAAAAGCCAATAATTTAAAATCCCTTGTAAGAATTACATTATTTTTTTCCATTTCAGGAAGAATCTGTATATTTGACACTAAAGCAGTTTTAACTGAATAAAAATTTTAACCGGACAAGATAGCTTGATCACAATAGTTTTCATTATCCTCTGTTTTACAGCATTACATCTTCTGATATACATAAAAATCAGCAAGGCCCGTATACTTATGCTCAACCTTGTTCCGGTAATACTTATGATAACTCCTCAATACTTTCATCAATATGGAATTGAACTTTTTCAGTCTCTTAACATCATACACACAGGACTCTTTCTGATCCCTCACACAATCTTATTTCTTCTCATGGAGCATTCTTTTACTGAAAATATTTCCCATATCAAAACCATAAATATTATTATTCTACCATTTCTTCTCCTTTTTCTTTTTCTGGCAGAACACCGTATAGAAATTATCTGCTATTTTCATCTCATTTCATATTTATATATTTTCTTCTCTCTCAGGAAAAAACTTTTCGAAAAAATATTATTAATTCCGGTCCTTTTAAATTCAATTTTTATTATACTATATCTTTTAGATTATTTCCCTGCCCGCAATCTTATAATATTTTTTGCCATCTCATATCTTTTAAGCTATTTCATAATAATATGGAGCTATACAAAAATAATCACCAGTTTCAGCAGCCGCTACTCAAGCATCAATATTCTCAATAAAAATCTTAATCAGAAAATAAACCGGCTCCGCCAGAGCAGCGAACAGCTGAAAAGAATTATTGCGCAAAAGGATATAGAACTTCTCCAGGTTGCGCGTCATGCGAGCCTGGCAGAGGTAACAACCGGCATAGCTCATGAGCTTGCACAGCCCCTTACCGGGATTAAGTGTATTGCACAGAATCTTATGGATGATATCATCTGCTGTGAACTTGATAATGAACAGGCATCATCTGATCTTGAAAAAATAAATTCTCTTGTTGACAGATCTTCGTCAATTATTGACCACATTCGTACATTCTCAAGAAAACGTGGATTTTCTCTTCATTCTGTTAATATTAATACCTGCATATTAAATGCCATTGACCTGATTAATAATCAGATGAAAAAAAACAGTATTGATGTTATATTTGTTCTCGATGACACAATCCCCGAAATATGGGGTGACAACCTTTCCCTGGAGCAGCTCTTCATAAATCTTATACTTAATTCAAAAGACGCAATACTATCAAGACAGGAAGATGAACCTTACCTTTCAGGATTTATAAAAATCACTACAACACTTAAAGAATACCATGTTATTCTTATAATCGAAGATAACGTCAATGGTATTCCTGAAGACATAATAACCAAAATCTGGACGCCTTTTTTTACAACCAAGCTGAAAGGTAAAGGAACCGGAATCGGCCTTTCATTAAGTCATAGAATAATTAAAGAACACAACGCTGAAGTACTTGTTGATACTTCATCAACAGGAACTGTTTTTACCATAAGATTCCCGCTTGGGACCCCTGATCAGTCGCATTTATAATAATTGTAATAACTCACCCATACCTACGCTTTTAGCCGTGAAAAAGACTGCCGGATTTCTCTTTGAATGCTGCAACTTTTAAATACTTCAACAGAGTGTCTGTCATTAATTTAATTGACATAGCATTTTAATTTATTTATTCGAAGTAAAAGCATCAATTTAAGCAGTTATTATTCCGGAAAACGGTTAAGGAATTAAAACTGCAATTAAACAATATTTCTTTAAAAGAGGAAAAATATGAGTTTCAGTTATAATGCAGACAATATTTTTGAAATGGCAATTGAAATTGAACGTAATGGTTCAAAATTTTACAAAGATGCAGCAGAACAGATAAATGAACAGGAAATCAAAGAACTGCTTTTATCATTAAGTGGAATGGAAATTGAGCATGAAAATACATTCCTGGATATGCGCTCAAAGCTTAAAAATGAAGAGAAGGGGGCAACCGCCTTTGACCCTTACAATGAGGAATCGGATTACCTCAAGTCTCTGGCTGACACAAAGGTTTTTTATGACAAGGAGATTGATCTTTCTTCACCCCGTGAAGTACTCAAAAGAGCTATCACTGCGGAAAAGGAATCTATTCTTTTCTATCTGGGAATGAAAGGTTTTGTACCTGAGTCCTTCGGGAAAAAATGGATCGATGAAATAATCGAAGAAGAGAAAAAACATATTACACTGTTAAGTTCGCATTTAATAAAATTCAGATAAATAACAGAGGCTGTCCTGATGAAATAACAATTTCAAGGGACAGCCGCTTGCATAACAATCTTCCGTCCCTGCAAAGCAGCCGGGACGGATTAATTCCTAATTACATCTGGTGAAGATATTTATCTACAAGTTTCTTTATTTCCTCAGTTCTTCCATAAAGCTTTTCACTTAAACCTTTATCCTCATATGCCATAAGTGATTCAGCTATACCGTCAATAATAACAGGTGAAAAAATATTGTCCTTTTCAAAATGCTCTCTTAGACTAATCAGAGATTCTGCAGATTCATAACAGGAAAGAGGGAGCGCTTCAAGCTGTGCCAGCTTATCCTTATGCTCCTCATGAAAAATGTTTACATCAACATAAAGTTTCTCGGCTTTTTCAAGTCCATCTTCCATTGTAAGCCCGTGTTTCACTCCCACAACAAGCCCTGCAAGAAGCAGATGTATGTTCGCGGAACCGTCAGGACACCTGAATTCAAAAGTCTGCCTGTGGGAAAAATCTTTAAGTTCTTCATCATAATTAGGATTAACTTTTTTAATCATATCACTTACACCTACCCACCCAAGGGGAACCCTTATAAGTACAGAACGATTCCTGTCACCCCAGCAGATATTAGTAGGAGCTTCCTGATGGGGGACAAGCCTCAGATAGGATGTGGGATTTGTATTCCCGAATGCAGTAAGAGCCGGGGTAATATCAAGAATACCGGCTATAGCTTTTTTCGCAGCATCACTTAATTTTCCATTCTCAATTGTAGCGGTTTTTCCGTCTTTATGAAGTTTCATGTGTATATGAAGTCCGCTCCCTGCTTTTCCAACAGTAATTTTTGGAGCAAAGCTGATATTAACACCATGCTTATTTCCAACCATCCTTATTATCCACTTGGCAATAGTAAGCTGATCTGCCGCATCTTCAATATTTGTGGGATTAAATTCAATTTCATTCTGCTCATAATACATATCATCATCTGAAGTAAAATTTCCCACTTCAGAATGAGCATATTTAATCAATCCCCCGGATCTGGCAATTGCCTCCATACACTCTTTCCTTATCTGCTCAAACTTTGCAAAAGGCTCGGATTCATGATACCCCTTCTGATCCACTGCGGGGTAAAATTCTTTTTTCTCTGCAATTATATAATATTCAAGCTCTCCCATTACATCAAGGCTGTACCCGGTACTTTCCTGAAGATTCTTATGGGCTTTCATCATCACATTTTCAGGAGCACTGGCCAGAGGGTTTCCATCCTTATCAAAATAGGAACATAAAATATCAAGAGTGGGAATTGATGCAAAAGGATTAAGAAATGCTGTTTTGTATCTTGGTACAACATAAAGATCACTCGACTTTGCATCTATATAAGAAAAAAGACTGGAACCATCCACCCTTTCACCGCAGGAAAGAAGACTCTCAAGCTGATCCCTTCCTGTGATAACAAAATTAAGGGTTTTAAGCTTACCATCTCCGCCTATATAGCGGAAATTGATCATCTTGATCCCTTTAGCTGCAATGTACTTAATCAGATCAGCTTTGGTAAAATCCTGCGCAGGTTTCTGTAGAAACTGTACAAGAGGATTGGGACTGAAAGCAATATCAAGGCTTTCTAAAGTAGTCATATTGTTCTCCAATTTTGTCATAAAGATAATTTTAAGTTTATTATTTCGATTATTTCACATTTATGTAATTTTATTTTTCTCATCCGGTATTAGTCAAATAAAAAAACCCGGCCTACTCTGGCACATATATTTCACGATACCCGCTTCTGAAAATTTTACATGATTGTAACAAATGGCTCCACTTATTCAAGCTATAAAAAAGCTGAAGGGCCAATCCGGCATAAAAAATTACGGATATATGATAAATGAATCCTGCATACTGCTGCAAAAATATTCGGACTCAAGTTCAAAGCATCACTACTTCAATTACAGATTCACTTGAAAATAATAATCTCTATCTGCTTGACAAATATACTTCAAAAAAACAATTATTAATAAACAACAGGGAGATATGTTATGAAAAAAGCCGGATTCGACAACTCGCTTTATCTTAAAGAACAGAGTGAAGCTATTCTTAGCAGGATTAAAGATAACCCGTCAGGGAAACTATATCTGGAATTCGGCGGAAAGATACTTTTCGATTATCATGCTGCGCGTGTTCTCCCCGGTTTTGATACAAACGTGAAGATGAAGCTTCTTGCAGGCCTCAACGAATCAGTTGAGGTTATAATGTGCATATGTGCCATGGATATTGAAAGAAAAAAAATCCGTGCCGATTTCGGCATAACATATGACGCAGATACAATGAAAAGTATTGATGATTTTACAGAATGGGGCATAAAGGTAAATTCAGTTGTCATAACAAGGTTTGAAGATCAGCCTGGCGCCTACTCTTTTAAACAGAAACTGGAAAGACGGGGAATTAAAGTATATACTCATAAATTCACCAAAGGCTACCCTACTGATGTGGACACCATTGTAAGTGAAGAAGGTTATGGAGCAAACCCATACATAGAAACAGGCAGCCCGATCATTGTAGTAACAGGGCCCGGACCCGGAAGCGGGAAACTGGCCACATGCCTTTCCCAGCTTTACCATGAACATAAGCGCGGCATAAATGCAATGTATGCCAAATTCGAAACATTCCCCATATGGAATCTTCCATTAAAACATCCTGTAAACGTATCCTATGAAGCGGCAACAGCTGAGCTTCGCGATGTAAACATGATAGATCATTTTCATCTGGAAGCATATAATGAAAAAACTGTAAATTACAACCGTGATATTGAAGCATTCCCTCTATTACAGAGAATACTTGAAAAGATAACAGGCAAGCTATCCTATTATAAATCGCCTACAGATATGGGCGTTAACAGGGCCGGATATGCCATAACAGATGATGAAGCAGTCCGTTATGCTTCAAACCAGGAAGTAATAAGAAGATATTTCCGCTATTCCTGCGAGTATGCGGTAGGACTTTGTGACAAAGAAACAGTGCAGAGAGTTGAACTACGCATGAAGGACATGGGCCTTAAACCGGAAGACAGAAAGGTTGTTAATTCTGCAAGAGAAGCATCTGAAACAGCAAGAATTAAAAAAAAGGGGAACAAGGGTATCTACAGCGGCGCAGCCATTGAACTTCCCGATGGCCAGATAATAAAGGGATACAATTCCCCTCTCATGCACTCAGCTTCGAGCGTTGTGCTTAATGCGGTAAAAAATATGGCCGGCATTCCAGGCGACGCTTTC